>CAZUEE010000028.1:0-19602 GCA_964619175.1 uncultured Brachyspira sp.
GTATTGTATTGTATTGTATTGTATTGTGACCGAAGGAAGTCCTGTCAATAATACTGTGCAGTTTCTCATAACTTTTTTACCAATTTTTTAATTTAATTAATTATAACATTTTAATAAAATTTGTCAATAGCTTAATTTAAATTTATATTACGAAAAAACCGATAATATTATAAATGAACGATATAGAATCTGAAATAATTCATAAACCCGTTATGATTGACGAAGTTTTAAGTTTTATACCAAAAGATTCAAATCTAGTTATAGACGCCACTTTAGGAGAAGGAGGACATACAAAAGCTATGCTCGATTTAAATCTTGAAGTTCATAGTTTTGAAAGGGATAAAAATATTTTGGAAGTGGCAAAAAAAAGATTGGCAAATTATAAAAAATTTCATTACTACAATAATACTTACGATAAAATGTTTAACTTACTCCCTAAAAATATAATTGGAAATGTAGATTTTATACTTTACGATTTGGGAGTTTCAATGTATCATTTCAAAAAAGCCGAAAGAGGATTTTCTTTCAACGAAAATAATAAACTCGATATGAGACTTGGAATAAACGATAAAAGCGCTTATGAGGTGATTAATCGATATTGCAAAAAAGATTTGGAGAGAGTTTTTAAAGAATACGGAGATATTAAAAATCCTTCGAGATTGGCGGATATAATAATAAAAGAAAGAGATAAAAAAAATATAGAAACTTCAAAAGAATTGGAAAATATAATATTTCATAATTCCGATAAGTCGCAAAAATACGGAAAAATAAATCCCGCAACTTTAATATTTCAAGCAGTTAGGATAGAAGTAAACGACGAACTTAATATATTAAAAAAATCCATAGAAAATATAAAAAATATTTTAAAAAAATGTGGAGTGATAGTAGTAATAAGTTATCATTCTTTGGAAGACAGAATAGTAAAAAATTTTTTTAAATACAACGAAAAAACAAAAAATAAAGAAGGAATATTTAAGCTGCTAAATTCTAAAGTTTTAACTCCGACAAACGAAGAGATAAAATTAAATCCGGCAAGCAGAAGCGCAAAAATGAGAGCGGCGCAACTTTTATAAATAATAAACATTGAGGTAAAAATGAAGAAAAGATTGAACGGAATAAAAATTAAAAACGGTGAACAAAAAGAATTAAAAACTTATTCTATAGGTTCGTTTTTTATAGTAATAATATTATTCGTAATAGTTATAAGCGTATTCACATTTATAAGAAATATAAAATCAGACGAAATTTTAATGGAACTTTCAAGATTGGATAAAGAAATAGAAAGACTCGAAAAAGAAGTTAAAGTATTAAATGTAGAAGAAGTCAAATTATCTTCTCCAAACAGATTTATAGAAACCGCGATAATAAACGGATTTAACTCAGCAGCAAGCGACAACGATATAATTTACTTAAAAATAAAATCCAATTAATTATGAAATATTTTAAAGAACTTATTAAAGGTTATGATAATTTTAATTTTAAGATTATAACTAAAGAATGCTTAAATACAAAAATTAAAAATATATCTTATAATTCAAAATTAATAAAAAAAGATTATTTATTTGTAGCTATAAAAGGCGTCAAAGATGACGGGCATAAATATATTGAAAATGCGATAGAAAATAAAGCAAAGATTATAATATACGATTCTTACGCAGATAAAAAAATAAAGAAAAAAATAAAAGAACTTAAAAATAAATACGATAAAATATTTTTCGTATCTGCAAAAAACACAAGAGAAATTTTAGCCTATATGTCGGCAAAATTATTTAGCGAACCTACAAAAAAAATAAATACCATAGGAATAACGGGAACGAATGGAAAAACTACCACGACTTATTTATTAAAATCGGTTTTGGAAAAAAATAAAAATAAAACCGCTTTAATCGGAACTATAAAAAATATGATAGGAAACAGAGAAATAAAAACCAATCTCACAACTCCAGAATCGATAGATTTAGAAAATATATTTGACAAATCTTTTAAAAAAAATATTTCGCATATAGTTATGGAAGCCTCTTCTCAAGCGCTTGCAATGGAGAGATGCGATTATTTAAACTTCGATACGGCTATATTTACAAATATAACCGAAGACCATTTGGACTATCATAAGAGCATGGAAAATTATTTAAAAGCGAAATTAAAACTTTTCGATTTATTAAAAGAAAGCTCAAAAAGAAAAAAATTAGCGATAGTAAATATTGACACCGATTATTTTAATAAAATTTCAAATTATATAAAAAAATTAAATATAAAAATGATAACTTACGGTTTGAACGAAAAAGCCGATTATTACGGAAAAATTTTATCTTTAAATTCTAAATCTACAGAATACGATTTTTATGCAAAAGGAAAATTTATTTCTAAAGTAAAATTGTCGATGCTTGGGAAATTCAATATATTGAATTCTCTATCCGTTTTAGCTTATGCATGCGAATATAAATTGGATATAAAAAAAGCGATAAAATCTATAAGTAAAGTTCAAGTTGCTGGAAGATTTGAAATAGTAACGAACGAAAAACATGACTTTATCGTAGCGGTAGATTATTCTCATACTCCGGACAGTTTGAAAAATATATTAATAGAAGCTAAAAAATTAAATCCAAACAGAGTCATAGTGGTATTTGGATGCGGGGGCGACAGAGACAGAAAAAAGCGTCCGATAATGGCAAAAATAACCGCAAAATATTCCGATATATCAATACTCACTACCGACAATCAAAGAACCGAAAGTATAGAGCAGATAATGTCCGATATCGAGGCAGGATTTAATGGATTAAATTTCAATTATAAAAAAATTATAGACAGAAGAGAAGCCATAAGAGAAGCCATAAGAGAAGCAAAAGAAAACGATATAGTCATAATAGCTGGAAAGGGGCATGAAACTTATCAAATATTTCCCGATAAAACCGTAGATTTTGACGATAGAAAAGTTGCAAGAGAATGTCTAAAAGAAAGAAATTTTTAATTATAATACCCAATCGAGTTTTTCTTCGCTTCTAGATACACCGACCGGCAAATTTGTAAAGTTAGATTTTTCAACCAAATCTTCGAGTCTTTTTATTCCGACAATATCTATTCTTGAAATTGCGGCGTATCTTATCGCATCGGGGCTTGCCATAGCGCTCGTTACCAAAATGGAATTTACTATATTATAACTTACGGCATAATCGTATAATTGTATTAACTCTTCATTAAATATCGGACTGTATGACTTTCTAAAGAAAATTACTTTTTTAGTGGAATGCAAACTTTTTCCTTCTTTTGCAAATATAATCAAGTATTTTTTATCGGTATTTTTTAAAGAATACGGAATTAAATTCATACAAGAAACTATTTTTAAAGCTTTCTCTGCAAATTTTTCTTTTTCCAATCTAAAGAAATTTTTAATGCCTTCGCTGTATCTCGATTCTTTATATTCCGTTAATTTTTTGCCAACATCTTTATAATTAGAATCTATAATAATAATATTTTCCAATACCTCTATGGCTTTATTTATATTTCTAATTCTATCGTAACATTCCACCAAAGTATAAAGCACGGCTAATTTTAATTCTTTATCCGGACTATTGTATTCTATAGCAAGGTCTAAAGCGGTTATTGCCAATTCTACATTTTTTAATTCTATATAACATAATGCGATTTCATAGAGAGATTTAACGGCATAAGCTTTATCATGCGAAGAGACTTTATAAAATTTAATCGCACTTTTATAATTTCCCCTACCCTTATAAGCTCTTCCCAAATTATAATTCAATAAAGTGTCGTTTTGATTTTTCTTTATAAGCGTTTCCATTATCGATATGGCTTCTACATAATTCTCCATATTTACAAAACAAAACGCCTTGTATTTCAAAGCGTCCTTATTTGTTTTATCCAATTCTAAAACATTATCGAAATATTGAAACGCTGTTTCATATTGCCTATTTTCAAAATATATTATTCCTATTTCCATAGAAACTACGCTTTTATAATTATTATCCAATTTTAACAGAGTAAGAAATTGCGATAAAGCCTCCTCGTTTTTTCCTATTTTACTTAAAGATTTTCCAAGCGATAAAACAACTTCGGGAGAATAGTATCCTTCGTCCAATGCATGCCTATATTCTACTATTGCGAAAGGATATTCTTCGGTTTTGAAATAACAATCTCCTATCATAGAATGAATTTTTGCTCTTTCATTTTCATCGACTTTATTTTTTGAAAGAATATTTCTAAGTTTTTCTATAGCCAAATCGTTTTTTCCTTCGCTTGCAAATCTTTTAGCTTTTTCGATATCCGAAACGATATATTTAAAAAATTTAGCCAATATCTTTCCAGCCACTAAAATAAGAATGCAAAATACCGATATAAATACTATAATATATATTCCCATAAAATATTCTTCAAATTACTGTAAAATTTTATAAATTATAATTATGTTAATATTATTCGGAATTATTTTCAATATGTAAAGCAGTTTTATTTGAATATAATATCATAGCCTTACTTTACATTAAAAATATATATGTTATACTTTTAAAAACAAATATTTGAAATTTTCAATATAATATAATTAAGGTTATTATGTCAAATATAAGCATTATAGGAGCCGGCGGTTGGGGGCTTGCATTAGCGAATATTTTTTCCGAAAAACATAATATAAAAGTTTGGGTTCATAGCGAAAAAAGTTACAAATCGTTAAACGAAAATCATAGAAACGACAATTATTTAGAAAATATAGAATTGAATAAAGAAATATTTTTTACTATGAATATCGGAGAAGCCGTAAACGAATCCGAAATTATAATTATAGTAACTCCTTCTTTTGCATTTCATGAAGCTTGCGAAAATATAGAACCTTATATAAAAAACGAACATATTTTAGTATCGGCTACCAAAGGGCTTGACAGAAAAACGGGAAAAACTATGAGCGAGGTTGCAAGAAGCGTCATATCGGGAGATTTGAATATTTTAACTTTATCGGGACCTTCTCATGCCGAAGAGACAGCAATAGGAATTCCAACGGCAATAGTTGTCGGAGGCGAAAAAGGAATTTCCGAATATGTGCGAGATATTTTAACTATTCCGCCAAAATTAAGAATATATAATTCCACAGACCAAAAAGGCGTCGAAATAGGCGGAGCTTTAAAAAATATTATAGCGATAGCAGGAGGCATAGTGGACGGACTTAAACTTGGCGACAATACCAAAGCGGCGTTAATAACTAGAGGATTGCATGAAATAGTGCGATTCGCTTTGAGTAAAGGCGCAAGAATAGACACTATGTATGGGCTTTCTGGTATGGGCGATTTAATAGTCACTTGTTCAAGCGGATTAAGTAGAAACAACAGATTGGGAAGAGAACTTGCAAAAGGCAAAAAATACGAGGAAGTCATTTCTGAAAGTCACGGGCAGGTTGCAGAAGGAGTTTACGCCACAAAAGCGGCTTACGATTATTCGAAAAAAAATAATATATATATGCCTATTACCGAAGCGGTTTATAATGTTTTATTTAACGATGCGGATATTTACAAAACTTTAAACGATTTGATGAGCGGAGAGGCTAAAAGCGAAGGATTCTTTTAAAAATAAATACAATTTTAAGAATATAATTAAAAAGAATTTGACAACTTATTTAACATAATATATTATATTGATTATGATTAATAAATCAAAAAAAAATAAAAACGACAAATCTTTAGAGGCAATAAGGAAGGCAAATAAAAAAGCGTTTTTCTTTGTAATTTCGTTTATAATAGCCTCAGTTGGAATCATAATAGTTTTATTTTATTATTTCTTTTATAGCGAATTGAATACGGCTAAAAAAAACGATAAAGAATTGTATTTTGCAATTTTATTTATAGACTACAATAATATTCCTTACGGTGCTTATGTGGGAGTAATATCGAGTTTGCATAATAGAATAGGAATTATTGGATTTTCAAAAAATACGGCATTATGGAAAAATAAAGAAGAAGCGAATATTCCTTTATATAAACTTTATGAAACGGGAGGAAAAAGGGAAGTTTTTAAAGCTATGGAAGTTTCTATAGGAAAAAAAATAACTTATAAAATAACGGTTGATAATAATCAAATTTCCGATATCATAGATTTAATAGGCGGTTTGAGAATGTATATCGAAGAGCCTATTAACGAAGATAATATATATTTCGATATAGGAGAATGTATTTTTTACGGAAATAAAGTGATTTCTTATTTGCATTATTTAACTATGCAAGGATACGAAGAGATAGAAACCTTATACCGATTGGAAGATGTGATTATAAATTCTATGATAGGAATCATACAAAATCCGGAACTTAAAAATATAATGCTTTCAAAAGATATGAGAGATAAAATAGCTTCGAGAATAAAATCGAATTTGCGTCCGCCGGATATTAAAATTTTATTTAATATATTGGCAAACAGTAATGAAAAAACTTTAATAGTGGAATCGATAGATGCTAGTATAGACGAAAGAGGAATATTAACTCCGATTTTGGAAGGTAGCGCTCTTATTAAACAGGTAAACGATTTAACTTTATATGTAGGACTTAAAACTCAAAAAAGCGAGCTTGAAAACGAAGATGTTAGTTTAATAGTTCTAAACGGCACGGGAATCGTAGGACTTGCCGACAGAATAAGCATTAGGATGAGATATAGAGGTTTTAAGGCGGGGGAATATGGAAATTTTTTCGTAAATAATTTAAATGAAAGCGTGGTTCTTATAAGAAACGGACAAATAGAAAAAGGTTTTATAGTGGCGAGAGAAGGCAGAATAAATAGAGTATATGCTAAAACGGATAGAAGGCTTTTAAATAACGCCGTTTTAATATTAGGAAATGATTATTATGAAATTACAAGATAAAAATATTAAAAAAAATGTTATAAACAAAAAGATTAATAAAAAATTTATAGACAAAAATAAGGCTAAAGAATTAACCTTAAAAGCGGCTAAAATTTTAGACGATAAAAAACTCGAAGATATAAAAATTTTGGACTTGGAAAATATAACATCTTTGTCCGACTTTTTTATTTTGGCTACGGCATCTTCTTCGCCTCAAATGAAAGCGGGTTCGGATGCGATTTATAAAGAATTAAAAGAGGAAGGAATACTGCCATACTCCGAAAGCGAAAATACTCCAGAATCTTTATGGCATTTGAGCGATTACGGTTTTTTGGTTATACATATATTTACAAAAGAAGGAAGAGAATATTACGACTTGGATAAATTATGGTTGGAAGCAAAAGAAATAGAATTTGATGAAAAATAATATAAAATAATAAATATAAATAAAAAATAAAGGGGATAATTTGTATGAAGAAAATAAATTTAATAATTGCGTTAGTTTTTAGTTTAATATTCGCTAAAGAATCATTTGCAAGCAGCGGTTGGCAATTCGGTTTTAATATTCCGATTGGGGCGAGCTTCGGTTTTTATAGAGTTCGCTTTTCTTCGGATGCGCCTCAAACTTATAAAGATAATTATGAAAAAAGAAAATCGTCAATAGGTTTCGATTCGGGATTAATGGTGCAAGCGGGATATTTGATAGGAGATGGAAAGAAAGGAATAAGTTTATTATTGGATTTGGGTTATTCGCATGACACTTTTGCGATAAAAGGAACGGATATAAACGAATATTATACTTTTGAAAATATGCAACTTGGAATACTTCCAAAATTCCATAAAGAAAATTTTGCTGTAGGTTTTGGTATAGGAATTAAAGTTCCTTTTCAAGTAATTCATACGGCTAAAACCGACAATAATGGAGTAAAAAATGAAACTATGACTAAATATAGTGTAGACCAATTGGATAGTATTTTAAAAGATTCGCTTATAACTTATATTAAATTTTCGTTCGATTATTCCCTTTATGTTTTCGATAAAATAGCGATTTTATTCGGAGCTTATATCGGCGGAGATTTCAATTTGGATTTTAGAGGAGCGGAAAAGAATTATGTTGAAAATAGATATTTATCCTCTTTCGATATAGGTTTGCAAATAGGATTAAAAATTGGAAATGGAGTATAATTAGTTTGCGCGTATTTTTTTCATTTTAATTTCATCGTAAAAAGAAATTCTATAAGAATATTTTTTTATCGTTTTATCTAAAGTTTCCAAGTCTGGTTTTATAAGCAACGATATAGAAACCAAATCGGAACTCCACCATAAAATATATTCTTCGAAAGGTTTATCGTAAAAAGTATAATATTTAATGTCGGTTTTTGAAACTTCGCCATATAATCCGATTAATTTTTCTTTTATATCGTCTATTTTAGAGCCTTCGACCGGATAGGAAAATTTAGGATTATTATAACTGTATCCTATATGATTGCATATTTCTATTCTATATAAATAATCGTCGTAAAAATATAAATAATAAGCAATCTCTTCGTTGTCGTTTTTATATATATTAAGCAAAGTATAGTCGTTTAATTTTACCGTTTCAAAATAATCGGCATATACAGTCAAATTATAATTGGTAATTTTATTATTTGCATCTTTTTCGTTCATTCCAAATTTTAAACTCTTATAACCGTTTAAATTGAAAAGTTCGGGAAGTTGAGCGAAAAGAATATTTCCCATTAATAAAATTATTATTAAGATTCTCATTTATAATTTTATCGTTTATTTTTTCTTTATTTTTTTATTTTATTTTTATAATTTTTATTACCATAAAAAGTTTTAATTATATTCAAAGCTTCTTTAGGAGTCTCCATAAAATGAAGCAAATCTAAATCTTTCTCATCTATATATTTTTCTTTAACCATGTCTTTTTTTATCCAACACAAAAGGTCTTTATAAAATTCCTTTCCATAAACTATTACGGGAATTCTATGCAATACTTTAGTTTGTATTAAAGTTAAAGTTTCAAACATTTCGTCCATAGTTCCGAATCCTCCGGGAAATATTATCAAAGCTTTAGCGTATTTAACGAACATAACCTTTCTTGCAAAAAAATATCTAAATTTAAGTTCTTCTTTAACATAAGGATTAGTTTGTTGTTCATGCGGAAGTTCTATACATAATCCGATTGAATTTCCTTTTGCATCGTAAGCTCCCCTATTTCCAGCTTCCATTATTCCAGGTCCGCCTCCCGTTATTATATCGTATTTATTTTTAGCCAATAATTTTGCCGTTTCATAAGCCGCTTTGTAATGAGGATGTTCGGGTTTCGTTCTAGCGCTTCCGAAAATTGTTACTCCGTTTTTATAATACGACATGGTTTCAAATCCTTCCACAAACTCTCCCATTATTCTAAATATTCGCCATGATTCTTGTTGCATATCGTAATTTTGTAATTCGTAAGTTTCTCTTCTCATTCTGTAAGTGTCTCCAATTTTACTCTTCGTTTATTTTCAATTTATAATCGTATTTTTAATAAAATTATTATGTTAATTTGTCGGAAACGGATAAAATATTTTTAATGATTTTTTATTATTCGTTTTAATTAGTATATGCAAAGTAAAATTTAAAAACATGGCCATCCATTTATGCTAATACTTTTATTATCTATAAAAATATCTATAGAATTATAGTTGCTATTTTTATCAAAATCGTCTTTATTATAAAAATCGGTTAAAAAATATACTTTTTGATTGCTTGAACCTATAAAACCTCTACTTTCATCATAAAGTTCTTCTATATATTCTCCGTCTATTAAAACATCCGTATATTTTAAAAGTTCAGATAAACCGTCAAAATTTTTTTCTTTATCAATTATTTCTTCTAAAGTATACCCACTAAAAAGAATAACCGATAATTTATTTTCTTTACAATATTTGGCTATATATGATAACCCTTTTGATTGTAAAATAGGCTCTCCTCCTATTAATGTAATACCTTCTATATTATATTTTTCTTTAGATAGTTTTATATCTTTTATAAGAATATCAGAATCTATTATATTTTTTCTAATAAACTGTTGCATATTGGGATTACAACAGTTTTTACATCTTTTTAGGCAACCTTGCGTCCATATAGCAAATCTTTTTCCTATTCCTTCAGATTCGGTGCATTTTTTTATAGAAGCTATATTTAAAAGCATAATTTAATTATTCCAATTCAAAATCAAAATCCGCTCTATTTTCATTAAGTTGAACTATCTTTATTGTCCTTCCTTGAATAGAATCTATATTTTCAAAAATAAAATTCGAAAGAGGGTTTACTATCTTACTTTCCAAAACATTTAAAACGCCTCTACCTCCATTTTCTATATTAACGCTTTTCGATATGGAGTTATAAGCGTTATCTTCATTTTCAAATTTTACGGAGGATTTATATTTTTCTTTTATAAAATTTTCTATTATTTGAAATTTTATTTTGGCTATATTCTTTAAAAAATCGTAACTATCGATAAAATTGAAAGGAACTATATTATTGCCAACTCTGTTAAGTAATTCTGGTCTTTTTAATTCTTCAATAAAATGTTTTTTAACATATTCTAAAAACTGTTTTCTCACTTCTTTTTTATCGCTGTTATGAGCTATTTGACTCGCTCCTATATTTGAAGTAAATATTATAACCGATTCTGAAAAAGATACGGTTTCTCCTTTTCCATCCGTAAGTCTGCCATCTTCAAGTATTTGCAAAAATTTATCCAATATTTTCCCATGAGCTTTTTCTATTTCGTCAAATAACAATACGCAAAAAGGCTTCTCTTTTATTGCATTTGTCAATTGCCCACCTTCTTCATAACCTACATATCCCGGAGGCGCTCCAACTAACCTTTGGTCGCTATGTTCATGATTAAATTCCGACATATCAAATCTTATGCAAGTTGTTTCGTCTCCAAATAAAAATTCGGCAAGAGATTTGGCAAGTTCAGTTTTACCGACTCCAGTAGGTCCTACAAAGAAAAGTACGCCTTTAGGTTTTTTCTGCTTGCTAGAATGTTGAATTCCAGAAAAACCTGTAAATGCTCTTATTATAACATCTTTTACTTTTTCTATAGCTTCATCTTGTCCCTTTACTCTTTTAGAAAGTTCTTTTTCTATAGATGCCAATTTTGTTTTACTCAAATCTTCCCAAGGACTTTTATTCTCCCCATATTTATACAGATTAATAATTTTATCGGCGCTTAATTTAGGTTCTATTTGCATAGAAAGTTTTATTATTTGAGCTATATCTTTTAATTTAAAACCTTCTAAAGAATCTATAAAATCATCTCTTCTATTTTCATCCAAGACAGGGTCGGTATATATCATGCTTTCATTATTTAAAATAAAACTTTCTCTTTCGCTCCTTCCCGGCGTAGGTATATTGATGCAACTTACATCCGAATTATTCAAATAAAAAGAAGAAGGAATCGTAGAGAGTTTATTAGTTATTATTACAATAGATTTATTTTGTTCCTTAAAAGAATTATCAAACATATTATAATTCATAGATTCTTTTAAAGATTTTTTGATTATTGCAAGCCAATTTCTTTCGACTTCGCTTAAAGATACATTAGTTCCAAATATATAATCTGAATAATCCAATATAAAACATATTTTTTTATTGGATTTAGATTTTATCTGCTGAAGCAAATAATTAAAAAACTCGTCTATATTTTTATATTGCGGACCTTGATTATTATTTTTAAGAATATCGTTATCGTCACCCAAATTGTAGGAATTCGAATTATTTTGTTTATTAGAATTAGAAGATTCTTGTAATTCCATTAGATTTGATATTTTTGAAATTTCGTAATCTATTCCGTCAACTCTATCCCATTTTATAACATTATTAAATTTAGCGTCTTCGTTTAATACTTTAATTATATAATCGCTTATATATTCGTATTTTCCAGTTTTTTTATTTCTTATAATATCGGACGAATTACCGCTCAATATTATAGAACCTTTTAATTTAGAATCTCTTATAAAATGTTCAAGCCATGCATCAATTTTTCTTTCTTCCATAAAAATAACTCCGTAAAATAATATGGTTATAAAGTTCTTTTATTGTCATTGTCAATATTTAAAGCGTCTTTTGATATTCTATCGGGATTTTCCCAAATTACTTGTTTATTAGAGAGTTTTACAGAATATATTTCTTCCAACTCTTTTGTAAATTTATCAATATCTTTAACGCATGTAAGCCCTTCATAGTTATCAAATACATATTCTAATTTTCCTTTAAGTCGTATTTTACAAACCGCTCTTTTGCCGGAAGGTTTTTTAGCCGTTATTTTTACTACGCCTCCTTCATCATCCTGAATAATTTCGGGGGGTTCTACCGTAAACTCGGAATCCTTTAAAGATTTAATTATAGATTTTACCACATCTCTTCTTACTTCTTCCGTAATGGAAATATCGTCGATTTCTTTATTTATTTTATTCATTTCTTCATTAAGATTCGATATATTTAAACTTTCTATATTTGAATTTGATAACGACTTTTTAGCGTTTTCTATATGTTGCAAGAGTTCTTTTTTTTTCTCTTCGTTTTCTTTTAACTCTATTTTTTCATTATTTAAGTCTTCTTCCATTATCTCTATTTTAGTTTCCAATATCTTTTTTTCCATATCTTTTTCTTTTTTAGCTCTCCATACAGAGGCGCTTAAATTTGCATCGTCAATAATATTTTTAATTCTTTTTTCAATATATTGCGTATAGTATTCCATATCTTTATCGGTTCTGCCTTCTTCTTCTAAAAGTTCTTTTTTTAACGCATCAAATTTATCTTTAACAAAATCAATAAGTATGGGGTCATCTATTGACCTTATATTTTTATAATAAATTTCTAATATCTTTTCTTTATTTCTACCTTTTTGCTCTCTTATTATCCGTTCCTCTTCTCTTTTAGCCTCTATAGCTCTGTTTCTTAAATATTTGATTCCGGTTTGCACTACGCTTATTATCTCTCTTACTGCTTCTGGATTGCTTTCTAATACCGATGCTACTTGTTTAATACCTTTACCAAAGCTTTCTAACTTATGCCCTTCTTTCTTTACATTATTTACAGTTCTTATAATACGAACAGGTCTTTTTTTCCAGTGGGCTAGGTTGTAATACAGATTGTATTTGTTGAATATTGTTATTAACACTTTCTAATGGCACATATTTATCTAACCCTTCTTTTTTCATGCTGTCTATAGATTCTTGCATCTTAGCAGTTCTTTTCGCAGCTTTATCAATCTCTATCTGCCTTAAAATTGCTTCATGTCTTTCTTGTTCTAATTTATAATTGGAAGTATGATGTTGGCTCATAATATCTCCTTATTTTTTCTTATTTTGATTATTATTTTTTAGATTTTTAAAATCTTCTAAATTTATATATTTAATTTTCTCACCCATAGCTTTAATTTGTGGATTTTTATCCACCGTTAGTAAATACACATCCTTAACGATAAATTTTAACGCTACGGATAATATTAAATTATCTTTTTTACTTTTAGAAAAATCATGGGAGAAAAGCTCTTTATCCGAATCTTCTAGTCTAATATTCGGTTTTTTACTATCCAAAATATTTATTATATTTCTATGGGCTTCTCTAGCGTTATATTTTTCCTTTTCGCTCTTATTCTTATCTAATTTCACATTATCTAACTCTTCTATCACTACTTTTGGTATTACCATAAGACTCTTATTATCCAAATAATCAAATATTTTTGGTTCATTAATTAAGACATTAGTATCCACTACATATATTTTATCAAAATTATTAATAGATTTGTCGTTAAATTTATATATGGTAGGTCGCATCTCTTCTATATTAGATAAAGTATCGTTAATCATATTATTTTGTTTTAACGCTTCTTCTTCTATTCCAAATCTTGAAGATATTTCATTTATAATTTTATCTATATTATTTATATCGTTTAGAAGAGCGTCTTTATTATTTGAATTTCTATAGAATTCTATTATTTTTTTACTTAATTCTGACGGAGATATAATTTTAAATAAATCGCTTTCTTTTAATTTCAAATTTTGCGACAAACTTTTAATATTATTTGCAAAACTATTAATTATTTTTTCGGCTAAAGATAATTCTTCATATCTATACGCCGTATCATTCATATATTTAATAATCATATCGATAAAAGAATTCTTAT
Source organism: uncultured Brachyspira sp. (assembly GCA_964619175.1). Lineage (GTDB taxonomy): Bacteria > Spirochaetota > Brachyspiria > Brachyspirales > Brachyspiraceae > Brachyspira. The sequence goes on from CAZUEE010000028.1 coordinate 14,025, forward strand.
AAATATTTTTTATTACGCTTTCTATATCTTTAAAAGGTATTTGATATTTTTTAAGCATATTATAAAAACTTTCAAGGTCTTTTACATTGTCAATATATATTTCATTATCTTTTATAATATTTACATATACTTTATTTAAAGAATCCTTATCGAGTATTTCTTTATTGCAAACAATTTTTAAATATTCTTCAAGTTTTTTTATATTATCTATTTTCTGTGCTTTATTATTTTCAGATATTATATTAACAAGCATATTTTCAGCGTCATTGCGGTTTAATTTTAGTTTTTTGGTTTCTTCTATTATGTTAGATAAAAAATTTAAAGCGTCGTCGATTTCTTCGATTTCATTAAAATGTTTAATAATATTATTTTTAAATATATTAATGTCTTTAGATATAAATAAATTCAATAGAATTATTCTGGCATCATAATGTCTGTATTTATCAATTAATTCATGTTCTAAACTTACAAAATTATCTTTATAAGAATATGAATAACCCAATATTATATTGTTCTTTCCAAAATCGTTATAAACTTCAAAATTTGCTATACATAAATTTGTTTTATCTTTATTTAAAGCTATACAATTATTCAATGGCATATTTTCGTTTATATCTACTATAATATTTTTATCTTTTATGTCTATATCAAAATCATCTTTTCCATAAATTAAAAGTAAATTCGTATTTATAGTTTGATAATCAATTAATTCGTTAAAACTATCATTTACAATTACAAAATCTTTATTATTCAATATATTCTTTAATTTATCAGAAATAGCTTCGGCGCTAAATATATTAAGCAAATTTTTATAATAATTATAATCAAAAGTTTTAATTTCTTTTAATTCTATATTATCTAATTTAAATAATTTGTCTATTTTATTGATTAATAATTTGTTGAATATTTCTTTATTTTTATAATTAATCAATTGCAATTTACCGCTTTCGTCTATATCTATTTCACAGTTTAAATCTCTCCATAAAATTTCAGGTTCATCTTTGTCTATACTTTTTATCTCGGAAGTCGGTTGAAGCCATCTAAATTTACCTTTATTTTTCATATCTTCTAAAATTTTTTTAGCTTTATTTTCGTCAAAAGTAAAATTATAATCGTCGGATAATTCTATCCCTTTATGCTCTTTTTTCAAATCTATTTTACTTTCCGCTTCCAATTTCAAATCGTTTTCTAATTTATCGTAAATAAATACGACTTCATCTTCGGCTTCTTTACCTGGAATTAAACCTCGCTCTTGCAATTCTTTACCCGATTTTGTTAAAGACAATTCAGATAAAGATACGCTATTAAGAGATATATTTTCGTCTATTTTATTATTTTTATCTTCTATAGCGTTAATTTTTACAAGTTCAATAATGGAAGGTTTGACCAAAATATCCGTATCTGGAACAAAAAGCATATCTTCTACTATAGTTTTTATAGATATATTAGAACCGTATTCATTGTTAGTAGAATATCTTTTTATTAATTCCAAAATCATCCATTCTATAGCGGTAGACTTTCTAGATGTAAAATGTGTAACTTTTGATTTATATTTTGCATAAGATTTAGAAAAAAATATTTTATCCGCATTTTGCATTTGTATTTTCATAAATTACTACTCTAATATTTATTTTTTATTTCCTTACATTATTACTACTATTATTTTTTATGATTATTATTATATTCTTTAAAAATATTATCCGCCTTATCATAATCTATAACGCAATCGCTTTCAAAAAACGAAGCGTTACGCTGAATATACTCTATTATTTCTTTATATACTTTGCGGTTTTGAGTTCCTTTTTTATCCATATAAGGCATTTCTACATCCAAATTTCTATAAAGTGTTTCCGCTCCTATTATAAATAAAGCATTTTGGGCTCTTGAAAAAGCCACGTTAACTCTTTCAAACGCCGTTATATGTTTAGAATGAGATTTTCCCGATTCTGGATTTCTCACCAAACTAACTATAACTATTTCTTTTTCTTTTCCTTGAAATCTGTCTACCGTATTAACATCTATATTTACGGCTGAAAAAATATCGTTTTTTCTTCTCTCCTTTTTAATCATATCTCTTATTCTATTTACCTGAAGTTGATATAAACTTATTATACCTATTGCAACTTGTCTACCTAAATTAAGTTTTTTATATTCTGCTGCTATTTTCTTTAACAATTCCACCGCTATATGAGCTTCCAATACATTATATATAGAAGTGCTTGTAGAAGTCGTAGATTCGTATATTTTTTCCATTTTACTATTATTCATTTTTATATACGAAGAATCTATCCAATAAGCATGTCTATCTTTGTTTATAAAAGATAAATTATTTACTCTCTTTATCTCAAGTAAATGCGCTTTTTCTTTATTTTCTTTTTCAGTTATGCCAGATTCTAATTTGCCTTCGTAAAATCTATTTATAACCTCCATTATATCGCTATGCATTCTAAATTGAATCAAAAGCGAATGTTTTACATTTTCGTTGGCTTCTTCAAAATATTCTTTAAATATGGAAGAAGTAACCATATTTTCAAACTTTTTAAAATTTTCCTCCGTTAAAATTTTCTTAACTTCTTTATTTTCTTCCGTATCCTCTATATTATCTATTATCTCTTTATAAGACCTTTCATATTCCCCGAAAAGAGGCGGAAGTTGTCTATGGTCTCCGACTAATATTACTTTTTTTGCTTTAAGCATAGGTATTAAAAGTTCGGGCGGAGTAGCCTTGCTAACCTCGTCTATTATAGCGACATCAAAATGTTTAAATCCTTTCTCTTCCAATAATTTAGAATTCTCTGTGCATGAAATTCCAACGACATTGCATGAATTTATATAGGTATCTTTATAATATTCGTTTTCATATTTTATATCTATATTTTCAAGCTTATTGTTAAATTCTTTTATAAAATCTCCAAATGAATTTTTAATATGTTCATTATCTTTTATTATACTTAATAATTCTTTCTTTCTGTCTTCAAGGGTATTATCAATATCGTTGTAGTCAATATCGTTTCCAATACCGCTATTTTTTATTATATCGTTTATCTTTTCATTAATATTTTCTAAATGTTCTTTTCTTTCTTTTTCTTTTTCTAAAATAACGGATTTTCTTCCCTCGCTTATTTTTAATTGATTTTCTTTTTGCAGATAATCTTCAGAGTTAAGATTAGATTCATAATTATCAGAATAATTTTTTATATTTTTTAATATATCATTAATACTATCCATCGCTATAATACTTTTGTCTATTACATTTTTTATAATATCAATATTTTTAGAATCAATAAATTCTTTTGTTATATTATTTGATAGTAAAGCTTTGTGAGTTTCTTTTAACTCAAAAGTATCCATTTTGAAATTCGATATTTCTTTATTAAGTTTTTTAAATTCATCCGATAATTTATCGTATTCTTCGTCGCTTATATCAGAAATACCCATTTTTTCTTTTACTTCGTCTCTTTTAGATTTTAAAAGCTCAAGTTCCGCATTAGATTTATTGCCCGATTTTGAAACCATAGTCGCCAATTCATAAAATCTATAAACATTTTTAAATATTTCTTTTAAGCCATTCGTTAAAATATCATCTTCCATATAGCTAATATTATTTTTTATATTTAATCTATCCAAATTTATATCGTTTAATAAATTTAAATGTGGCATTATTTCGTTTAATATTGTAGAAATAAAATCTTTAGGTAAAACGAATTCGGACTCGTAATTCTTGCCTTCTTTTAAATTGTTTGTAAAATTATTAAAAAGCTCTATTTGTGTTTTTATCAATTTTATATTGCTATTTTTTTCTTTTATTTCATTAATGTTGTTATTAAGTTCTTGTATATCTTTATTTAACTCTTCTTTTTCCTTTAATAATTTGTTCAATTCGTTATTGTCATTATTCCTTTGCTCTAAATACTGTTTAATATCTCTTTGGTAATTTTCTATATTATTTAAAGACTTTTCATTATTTTCCCAATTATTTAAATAATTTTCTTTTAATTTATCTGAAATATTGCTAAAGAAATATTGTAATACTTTGTCTTCCGTCATATGAACTATATCTTCCGTAGTTTTTGAAACGTTTAATCTTATAGCTCTAATCACCGGTTCTTTAGCAAGTCTCTCTAAAGCGTTATCTACCGCTAAATTTGTCTGAGATGCTACCAATACTCTTTCGTTTCTTAAAGCAAATTGATATATGGCTTCTGCAATAACCGTAGTTTTTCCCGTTCCGGGAGGACCTTGTATTAAGCATACATCTTTAGTGGCAATCATTTTTTCAACGGCTAATTTTTGATGTTCGTTATTTTCTATGCCTTTATTAAGCCATTTATCTATATTTACATCTTTTATCGAAGGAATTTCTGCTTTTTTAATATCGAAAAGCCATGAAGCTAAATTAGGAGCGTATCCTTCATCTCGTCCTAACTTTGAAATAGCATCTCTCAATCGCCTTAATAAAGCGAATTCTCCAACTGCAGATAAACCTAAAAATCCGTCTGATTTTATTTTATTAATAATATTATCATTAATAAACCCTTCAATTTCATTTTTATTAAGGTCTCTGTCTCTTATTTCATCGTAATAATCTTCTCCTATTTCAAACGCCATTTCTATAAGATATGGATTTTCTGAAATTAATTCTATATTCTCTTTATATTTTCCGGTAATATTAAAATCTCGTCCGGTATTTGATTTGCCGCTATTTTTGCTTCTTTCAATTTCTTCGGGAGTTGGATTATAACTAATTTCTTTAATTATACCTGAAAATATTCCCAAATCCACAGCTTTTCTATTACTTCTATTATCTCTATTAAAATTAAATTTCCATTCGTCAGTGGAATAATTACTGTCAAATACTTTTATATTCTCTATTCTTAAATATTTTCTAATTTTATCGAAATCTTTTTTAGACGGAGCTACAAGTTGAAAAACTATATTATGCAAATCCTTTTCATTGTCATAATGATAATATCGATTAAAATATTTTATTCCGGCAAGCCTTTTCTCTACAAGCTTTTCTCTCCAAGATAAATATTCTTCCCAATTTTTAAGATTCTCATTTAAATGTTCTCTTATCGATTCGGTGGAATTAATTAATTCATTTAAATATTTTCCTCTATGTCCTTTAGGTATATTTGCATGATATGGAATAACATTTATCTCTGATTCGTTATCTTTTCTTCCGCTAGATTCTCCAATAATCGAAATTTCGTTTATAACAAAAAATCCCTCTCTTATAAATCCTCTAAAAGATAAAGTCAAATTGTCGGGCATATTTTCTTGCAAAAATCTTCCTTTTTGAGGTCTTAAATATAATCTTCTCACAGATTTTTCTTTATTTTGTTCTTCATCAAAAATCTTATATGATGCATTTGTAAAATATAATTTATTATTATAACCTTCTGTAAAAACTTGACCGATTAAATAATTTAAATTTTCTTCATCCGTGTTTTCTTCATTTAAAAAATTTGGGATTTGTTTTTTTATATTTCTAACGCTTTCTTTAAGCCTATTATTTTTATCTTCATTTAATTTTAAATAAATATTATTTTGTTCATTATCTTTATTATTATATTCT
>CAZUEE010000029.1:0-19320 GCA_964619175.1 uncultured Brachyspira sp.
TGTATAATAAATAAACAGATAGGAATTTAATATGAAGCAGATAATCAACAATATGACATGTCATGTCATGTCATGTCATGTCATGTCACCATTCGTTTAAACTTTCTCGGATTTTCTATTACATAAAAATTCGGCGCTATCTTGCGTTCCTTTGGTTAATAATTAATATTTGAGGATATAAATTATGAAAATTATAGCTGATTTACATACCCATACTTTAGTGAGCAAACATGCTTTTGGGACTATTAATGAAATGATTACAACAGCTATAGATAAAAATCTATTAGCTTTGGCTATTACCGACCATTCTCCATATTCTCAAGATGGAGGAACTACTGTATATTTTAAATCTATAAAATATTTGCCTAAAAATATACATGGGTTAACATTGTTACCCGGTGTAGAAATGAACATTATGAATTATGATGGTAAAATCGATTTAGATATAGAAACATTAAAAAATTTAGATTTTAATATAGCTTCTTATCATAAAAATATTATAGCACCTTCAAGTATAGAAGAGCATACCAATGGTTATGAAAAAATAATAAAAAATGAATATGTGGATTGTTTGGGGCATATTGGAAATCCAAAATATAAATTTAATATGGAATATATAATAAAACTATGTAAAGAACATAACAAGCTAATAGAAATTAATTCATCATCTCCATTATCAAGGAAGGGAAGTGAACCTATATGTAAGGAAATAGCGCAACTTTGTAAGAAGTTTGAATTAAACATAGTTGTCACTTCAGACGCTCATTCTACCTATCAACTTGGAGATTTTAGAGATGCAATTAATATTCTTAAATCTGTAAATTTTCCGGATGATTTAGTTTTAAATGCTGATTATGACAGATTGATAAAATATTTAAACAATAGAAAAAGAATTTTAAATAGAGAGAATATTGTTAACGAAATATAATAAAAGGAATTCTGATGTTAGGATATATACTTATTACTGGCGGAGCTGGATTTATAGGGCATCATATAGTTGAAGAATTAATTGATAATAATAATATAATCATAGTTGATAATCTTTCTAATTCAAATAAACAAAATATAAACTCTAAAGCTATATTTTATAAAATTGATATAAAAGATAGTGAAAAATTAGAGAATATATTTTTAGAGCATGAAATAATATATATAATACATTTAGCGGCTCAAATATCTTCTAATTATTCTTTCAAATTTCCCATAGAAGATGTTAAAGAAAATATAATAGGAACTATCAACATTATTAATATGGCGAAGAAGTACAAAGTTAAAAAAATATTTGTATCGTCAAGCGCAGCCGTATATGGAGATTTAAAACTCATGCCAATAGATGAAAGTTGTATAACAAAACCTATTTCTAATTACGGCATCTCTAAATTAACAATGGAAATGTATATAGAAATTTCGGATATAGATTATATGATATTTAGAATATCAAATGTTTATGGACCGAATCAGAAAAATATTAAATCAGAAAATGGAGTTATTACCACATTTATTAATAATATTTTAAATAATAGAGATATAAATATATATGGAGATGGAGAACAAATTAGAGATTTCATATATGTTAAAGATGTAGCTAAAATATTTTCTATATTCGTAAATATGCAAAATATAAAAAATATGATTATTAATGTTTCCACAAATATTCCAATTACTATTAACGAACTCTATAAAAAGTTAGCTATTATATCAAGTAAAACCGCAAATGTTAACTATTTAGAAAATAGGAATACCGATATAAAAAATAATGTTTTATGTAATAAAAGACTATTAAAATTTATAAAATTTAATTTTACGAATATAGAAGTTGGACTAAATGAAACATTAAAATATTTTAAAAATCTGCCAAATTAATTTAGGAATATATTTTATGAATATAAATCGTAAAAAAATTATATCTGTTATTGGATATGCAAATATAAATTTAAAAATTTATAATGAAGTATACTCTCTTGCTTATAATATGGGAAAATCCATAATTGATAACGGTTATATTTTAGCTAATGGAGGTCTTGGTGGCGTTATGGAAGCCGCTTCAAGAGGAGCGAAAGCTTCGTCTAATTATAAAGATTTTTCTATAATTGGTATACTTCCAAATTATAATAAAGATATAGCCAACGATTATATAGATATTCCATTGCCAATAGGATTTGATGTTGGAAGAAATATTTCTTTAATTAGCGTATCAGACGCCGTAGTAGTTATAGGGGGCGGTGCCGGAACTTTAAACGAAATTTCTCTTGCATGGCAAATGGGAAAACTAATAATTGCTTTAGGAGATTTTGGATGGGGCGGAAAATTGGCTGATACTTCATTAGACGACAGAAGAGATGATAGAATATATAAAGCCGATTCTATTAAAGAAGTATTAAATATTATGGAACAAAAAATATTATCCCACGATAAAATTAAATTTAGCGGAATTTCAAAAACTATGTCAAAAAATACAGCGTTAGAAAAAATTTCTTTAAACTGTAATGTAGATAAGAAGCAATTAAAATTTTTAGGTAATGGAAGTAATGGATTTGTATTTACTGATAATAAAACGGTTTATAAAATTTTTAAAAAACCGAGCCAAGTATTGTTTTTACATCTTAAGTCGTTATCTAATAAATTAAAAGATACGCCCTATCAATTTAATATAATTTACAATGAAGATTTAATTTTGCATTACGAATACAAGAATAGTCTAAATTTTAAAGATGCCGTAAGAATGTATAATTTCACAAAAGAAGATTTTCAAGAATTACTTACTCAATGTTATTTTTGTGGCATAGTTCATGTAGATATGAAGCCTGAAAATTTGGTATATAATAATGATGGTAAATTATTTATTTGCGATATAGATTTCGACATGATGCCTTTTACCGATGAATTTTTTGAAAGCATGTGTAGAAGAACATTCGCTATTTATAAATTGCAATATCATTTGGATAAAATTGAAAATATCAGAAAATATTATTTAAGTCATCTGAATAATAATCAAGATTTTTCATCTATAGCACAATTTTTAAAATGTTCTAATTTGGATGATGAATTTAAATCGTTTAGAAATGGTATAGGCTATTTTGCATTACATAAAAATATAATTATTGATTTTTACGCTAAAGAAAAACAATATAAAACTATTTTTGATTACGGTTCTGGACATGCCTCAATCTCGAATATATTACAGAATAAATTTAATAAAAAAGTTTATGCTTATGAAATAGATGACGGTATTATTAAAAAGTATCAAGAAAATTATAATAAAATAGAATATTTTAGTAATAATCATGCATATATAGAAAATTGTATTAAAGAAAATAAAAAATTCGATTCGGTTCTTTGCTCTCTCGTATTGTGTCATCCGTTAGCCGAAACCGAAAAAGAAAGACTAAAAATAATAGATGATATTATGCAAGATTTATGCAATTTAGCCAAAAAACATATATTAATCGTTATATGCAATCCTTTATTTAATAATGCGATTTCTAATATACAAAGACGTTTGATTGATGATATAAATTTTGATTATAATTCTACAATTTCATTCTATAAACAAATATTGAGTAGTAATAGAAAAAGGGAAGATATTCACAGACCTTTAGGGTTTTATGAGGCTTTATTTAAAAGATATAATTTGAAAATAAAAAATATAATACAGAGCGGAGATTTTAGAGTAAATTATTATAAAATCACAAATTCAGATTTTATAATATTTGATTTAACAAAAAATAAATAATTTTTAAGGAAAACGATAATGAAGAAAATCTGTATAGCGGGTTATGGATATGTTGGAAAAGCATTTTATGAATTCTTTAAAAGCTATAACCATTATGAAGTATTCGTATATGATAATAGTAAGTTAGTCCAAGAAGAATACGATTTTGTAAAAGGAGATTGTAGTATTTTAAATAATGTTGACTTGGTAGTGATTTGCGCTCCAACTCCAAGTAAAACCGATGGTAGCGTCGATATTATTCATGTGAAAAATATTTTAAGTAATATTAATAAAGAAACGCTTGTGCTTATAAAATCTACTATCCCTCCAAATACTACAAATGATTTATCAAAAATATACCCTCATTTAAGACTAGTATTTAGTCCAGAATATATTGGCGAATCAACTTACGATTTACCATACCCTTATGACTTTAATAAAGAAGTCATTAAAACCCCGTATTTTATTTTTGGAGGCAATATAAATGACACGACCGAAATTGTGGATATATTTTCTCAAATTGCCGGACCCGTAAAGGAATATATACAAACGACAAGTTTAAACGCCGAAATATGCAAATATATGGAAAATACTTTTTTTGCAACTAAAATAATATTTTGTAACGAGTTTTATAAAATATGCGAAATATTTGGAGCCGATTATAATTCTGTGCGCGAACTTTGGCTAAAAGACCCAAGAATTAATAAAGCGCATACGATTATATATAATAAACAAGAAGATGCATGTTTTCGAGGTAAATGTTTGCCTAAAGATTTGTCCGGTATTATTAAACATTCAGCGCAAAACGGATATGAACCTAAATTTTTAGAATCTGTTCAATATTCCAATAAAAGACTTCGGCAAGATATAAATAACAATATTTTAATGATACATAGAATTTTTTATAATATGGAACAAAAAATAAATCCTTTATATTTTGCTAGAGATATGGTTATAATATATAAAAAGTTAGTCCATATTATAGAAACCTATTTGGAAAAAGGCTTTCGATTTGGAAGTATTAAACAATGTTTGGAAAATCCGAATCAATATTTTTGTTTAAGTTTTGACGATGGATTTAAAGAACATTTATGGGTAGCAAAAGATTTAGCAAAACATTATGATATTAAAAAAGAAGCCATGCTTTTTGGTATCAATGTTGGAAATTCTATTTATAATACATTTAGCGGAATGGACATAATTTATCATTTAATATACCTTGAAAGATTGGAAGAAGTTTTTCATTATTTTAATATTAAAATTGAAAGCAATGACATATTAATCAATATTCATAATATTAAAGAACATTATATTAAACAATCCCCAAATGTCCTACTAGATTTTAATAAAACATTCTCGCAAGATTTGTCATTCAATTTTTTAAACGCTAAAGAAATAGAAGAGCTATCCAAAATTGCTACGATTTGTTCGCATGGCATTACACACAGAGATTTAAGGTTTCATAAAGACGATAGCAAGATAGAAATCGTAGAATCTAAAAATATTTTAGAAAAAATCATTAATGATAAAATTTCAATATTTGTTTATCCCGAAGGCAAAAGCGATAATGACTTGCAAGAATTTTGCATAAACCATAAATACGACTATTGTCTGTCTATAGTAAATAAAAAATATAATAATTTTTGTATTGGAAGAAAAAATGTTAAAAATTACGACTAAAAGAATCCGTAAAAGGTAGTATTGGGTATCTATATGCAAGAAGCGATTATTGTGCAACTGCACGGTGGATTAGGCAATCAATTATTTCACTATTCTTTTGCAAAAATTTTATCTAAAAAATTAGATAGAGAAATTTTACTTGATGCAAGTGATTATAAAATGAAAGTGGAAGATAATGTCAGGAATTTTGAACTTAATCATTTTAAAACAAAAATTAAATTTATACACACAAAATTTGACCTTTATAAAAAATTAGGAATATTAACTTTTAATTTGAACATCAATAAAGCATATAATAGTATCTTCTATAAGAAACAAAATAAGAAACTTTATTTTAATCCACAAAAATCAAAAATACTTTTTGCACCAGATTTATATTTTAAAAACATTAACGAAATGGCTAAGAATATATCTAATGTTAGGTATATTCTCAAAGAAAGATTTTGGGGTTACATACATTTATGTCCTTATAAAAATGAAATATTAGCAGACATAACTTTGGATTATATAAAACTTGATGATAAAAATAAAACTTTATTAGAGATTATTAAAAACTCAAAAAATTCTGTCGGCATTCATATTAGAAGGGGGGATTTTCTAATAAGAGATTATCCAATTAACCTATCTAATAGTAAATATTATCACAATGCAATAAAATTTATAAAAAGCAAATTTAATAAAGCGAGTTTTTTTATCTTTAGTGATGATAAAGAGTTTGCAAAATCTTATTCCTCTAAAATAAAAAATTGTAAAGTTATTGATATAAATAATGATAGCAAAGTAATTTTTGATTTTTATCTAATGAGACAATGTAGGCATTTTATTATGGCAAATAGTTCTCTTTCGTGGTGGGTAACATTTTGTAATACTTCTAAAGATTCTATTATTCTTACCCCCAAAAGATGGTTAAAAAGACAAGACGAGGTTGGATATGATTATGCACCTAAAAAATGGATAAGGATTGATATTAGCTAATGAAAACATATAAAATAACTGTTGTTATTGCAACTAGCAATAATAGAACCGATTTACTATTCGATAGAGCTTTAACAAGCGTATATAAACAGACATTTTCAAAAAATGTTGATGCAATTATAGTAGATGATAATAAAGATGAAACTCAATATAATGTTATTAATAATAAATTAATAATAACAAGAAAATTAATGAATATTGGGAAAAAATTTCCAACAAAGATTATTAAAAACAATAGAACTAAATTTCATTCAGGCACAGGAGCTTGGAATAGTGCGGCTTTATCTTGTATAGATTTAAATAAAGTAAATAATATATATAATCATTATTTGGCTTTTTTAGACGACGATGACGAATGGGAAAGCTCTTATTTAGAAAAATGTGTAAATGCTATAAATATAAACGATAAATATACTATAGGGTTAGTGGCTGCGGGTATAAATTTCATAAGTTCAAATGGTATAAAAAAATTATACCCCAATAAAGATGCTCTTACTAAAGAAAATGTATTTATTAAAAACCCTTATATACAGGGAAGCAATCTATTTATAAATTTATGGGTATTTTTTTCTATAGGCTGCTTTGATGAAAGTATGAAAAGCACTACCGATAGAGATTTGATGATGAGATACTTAGAATTTATAGAATGTAATAAAAATATTAAAACATTATTTGTAAACGAAACTTTGGTTAACTATTTTTATGATAATAAAATAAATAGAGTTACTACGAATAAAAATAGTAAATTTCAAGGACTTAATCTTTTTTACCGTAAATATTCGCCTTTATTTAATGAAAAAATTAAATCAGAGTCTTTAAAAAGAGCCAAAGAACTTTTCAATTATAAACCAAATAATAGAAATAATAAAAAAGAAAATAATGCGATTTCTAAATTACAAAATAATAAAATTTTAAATATTAACAATATAAAAAAATTTAATCTTATTCTTGGTTTTATATGTTTTGATTGTAAAAATCTTAATAATATACTTAATTCTTTTTCTAAAGATGTCTTAAAAAATTCTTTATATTTAAAAGATTTTTTTATATGTATAATATCTGCGTTCGAATCTGAAGCATATTATAAAAAGTTCAATCGGATAATTAATAAATATAATTTTAATATAAAAGTAAAATGGCTTAAAAATAAATATTCGATATCTAAAAATCGAACATATTTGCAAATGTTTATTTATAAAGAAGGGTATAAAAAATATGGAAATAATTTTATAAGTTGGATAGTCGACGATGACTGCAGATTTTACGGATTATATAAAAATAAACCTTACTATATAAATTATTTATATTATATTTCAAAATATATAAATAGTAATATTGATGCATTTGTATGCGGCAACTGTGGAGAACCGCCTTTGCCGTTTTTTTCTATGATAAGAACTCAACTTTTAGATTTTTATTATTGTATAAAATTTAACAATAAGTTAAAAAATTATTCTGATGATTATAATATATATAATCAAGAGTATTATTATGATATTTCTTCAAGAAATTTTGATTTTTTAGAATACCCTTTTTTAAATTCTTGCACTATAAATAATTTTATAAATAACATCAAAAATGGTTATAATTCATCAAGAAATATAGAAATTGATATAAGATTAATTGGCATAATTGGAAATGATACAATATATAGAGGAGGCAATACAATTATTTATAATCCAGAACTTTTAAAAATTAAAAACTTTACCCCAGATAATAACAAATATAACCGTAGAAGCGATTTTAATTGGGCTATTATTAATTCTATACTACTTGATAGAAATATTAAAGAGCTTAATTTACCTATTACGCATATAAGAAATTCAAATATAAATTTTAAAAAAGAATATGATAAAATGAAAGCGGATTTAATAGGATTAATATTTTATAGATTATTTAACTATATCTGTAAAGAAATTAAATTTAATAAAAAACCTCCTTCTTATTTTATATGTAAAAATTATTTGGCAACTTTATTAGAGGATTTGAAGAAAAAACTTCTTTCTAATATCTTTAGAATTAATACTTTAAATAAAGAAATAAAAATGATATTAAATACTAAATATTATAAACGATATTATAAAAAATATATCGAAGTAGAAAATAATTTAATGTATATTTTAAAACTATTTGAAAAATTTTGTATAGGTAATTTTCGCTTGAAAAAATCAATATATAATAAAATTATAAAATATATAAAAAAGCTGGAAAGTAATTAATAAATATAAATCATTTTTTAATTTTAAATAATGCAAAAAAAGAGGAGGCTTTTAACCTCCCCTCTGTATCAAAAAAAACAACTAATATTAATTATTTTCTAGTTATTGTTTTCTGTTAATCGTAAATGTGTTTTTGTCTCCTTTACTGTCTTTATAAGTAAGGGCGCTAAAATCGTCCGTTAAAGTAAGCGTAGCTCCGAATTTCATTATATAAAGGGTATTTCCTTTCACTATAGTTTGCTCTGGAACATCCCATATCCTATTTGGTCCTATAATAGGTATAGCGTTTCCGGTGCTTACTAACTCAATGTATCCGTTATTATTTAATTTGATTGTAGCTCGAGTTCCGTCAAAACCTTTTCCTTCGTATATTAGAGAACTTGCTCCGCTTTTAGCCACCAAGTCGTCTATTAATTCTTCGTTTCTCTTAAACCATTCGCCTGTTTTGTCAACATCTTTAGGGTCGAAATTGTATTTTCTATAAACGCCTTGTTCGAATATAACGGTATTTCTAGTTCCTTCATTGTCAATTATCATAAGTTGTTTTCCGTCAGAGCTTTGGTATACTCTTCCTTCTCCTATATTCTCATGATAATATATTTGTCCAGATGGAGTTATAATTAAGAATTTGTCTTGCTTATCAAATATGGATTTGTAAGTTCCCGCATAACTAGCTAATTTTCCCGAATTTCCGATTAATGTCATACCTTCTGTATCGGCTATATCGTTTACTTTTTCAAGTATATAAGAAACATATGAAGTAAATCCGTTTTTGGAAAAATTCAATACATCAATCTTTCCAGTCGAATAGTTACTTATTTGCATCTTATTTCCCATAACAGCTTGCACTTCCGTAACCTTATTATAGTAATTCATAAGTTTTCCGTCTTTAAGTTTATATTTCACATTATTGTTTGCATAATATAAACCTCTATATTTATTTATGAAATTTGCTATACTTGATGGGTCTGTAGAACTTGTGCTTCCATTTGTCGTAATCAAATCGGAATCTTTTGGGTCTTCTTGTTGCTGCGACAAACTAGGGTCAAGATTTTCGTTTTGACAACCTATAGCAATCATTAAACCTAAAAATATTATTAAAATTTTCTTTATCATATTTACCTCCCACTAAAATTGTTTATTGTAACTATAGAAAGTAGCTTTTCTATTATTATCAAATACTATTTTTATTCCATCTCCCCAAGCCGAACCTTTAATTGTTAGGACATTGCCTTTAAGCTGCGCTCGTCCGGTAACATGGTCAAATCCTCCATTATATTGAAAATAGACATAACCATTATTTTTTATAGTTAAAGTTGCCTTCCTGTCGTCGCTTTTATATGTTCCGGCATAGTTTTCTACAAAACCGTATTTGGTAAAGTATGTAGGAATATCGTTTTCGCCGTTTTCGTAAATATAATATCCGAAACCGTCAAAAGTAAAAATTTTATTAGCCGAACCATCTCCAGACATTTCAAGTTTGCCCAAATCTTTATCGACTCCGATAATCTTGCTGGTATCGATTTCCTTCCACTCGTTCTCAACTACCGTATAAATTTTGTTGGAATAAATTTTGCCGATAAATTCGCCAGAAAAACCAGAGTATGAATTGTAAGTTCCCCAATAAACGCCGTTTTCCAAAAACGCCTTTATACTTTCGGCACTATCGTCCACCGTTCCGCCAGCTTCTTCAATTGATAGCATGGCCTCCTCTACTGTTACTCTCGGGTAAGAAGATTTTTGTGTCATTTTGATTGGCGTGACATCGTTTTGACATCCCACAGCAGCGATAAAGCATACAGTGAAAAATAAAATTGTGAGCTTTTTCATAATGCTCCTCCTTTAAAATTTAATTGTCTGCTTATAATGTAATAAAAAATAATCTAATTGTCAAGCACTTTTTTTGTTTTTTAAAAAATTCTAATTACTACTTTAAATAACTTTGTAAATAGAAATAATTTTTTGATTTTAAATTATATAAAATTTCGTTTTATCCGTTGACATTAATTAATATAAAATATATAACTTTATTATAAATAATATTCTAATTTACACAATCAAGAGGAGTTCTATATGGAAAAAGAAAAAGATATAAAAAGCAAACTATTGATTATAATATTGATTAGTTTAATTTTAGGTTCTATAGCGGGAATATTGGCTTCTTCTTTAGCTAACGAAAGCGCCATAAAAACTTTAACCTCAATAACCGACCCTTTCGGAAATTTATTCGTTCGACTTCTTAAAATGATAGTTATGCCCGTTATAATATTTACTCTTATTAGCGGAACTTCAAGCATATCGCCAAAACATTTGGGAATAGTAGGCGTTATGATTATAGTTTTTTATATGCTTACAACTTTAATAGCGGCTATAATAGGGCTTTTCGTAGGTTCTATATTTCAGCCGGGACTTGGTTTAGATTTACAAAGCGCCGAAGCCGTTACTAGAGAATTTACAAAACCGAGTTTAGTCGACACTTTGCTTGCCATAGTTCCTACAAATCCTTTTTCATCTTTTGCCAAAGGAGACGGAGATGTTTTGCCAACTATATTTTTCTCAATATTTTTTGGAATATCTTTGGCTTTTTGTAGAGATTCGGAAAACGAAGAAATTAAAAGAAATTCCGAAATCGTTTATAGATTTTTTGATGGATGCACTCAAATAATAATTAAAGTAGTCGGCTGGATAATGTTTTATGCTCCGATAGGAGTATTCGCTTTAATATTCGGAGTATTCGCAAAAAACGGAGCGGTTGCATTCGGTTCTTTATTTAAAGTTACGGCTACGGTTTACATAGGGCTTGCGATACAACTATTCATAGTTTATGGAATAATAAATATTATATTTGGAATAAATCCTTTAAAATTTCTGCAAAAATCATACGAACCTTGGTTTACTGCTTTTGTCACTCGTTCTTCTGGAGGAACTTTGCCCGTTTCTATGAATACGGCGGATGAAAAAATGGGAATAAATAAGGGAGTTTATAGTTTTACTCTGCCGCTTGGAGCTACCATAAATATGGACGGCACTACGATATATTTGGGAGTATGCGCCATATTCATTTCAAACGCTATAGGAAATACTTTGACTTTTTCCGAACAGGCTATGGTGGTTGTGGTTTCGGTTTTGGCTTCTATAGGAACGGCTGGAGTTCCGGGAGCGGGAGCTATAATGCTTATTATGGTTTTAAACTCTATAGGACTCGATATTAACGGAAATATTAATGTTGCGGCAGCCTACGGTATGATATTAGGAATAGACGCTTTACTCGATATGGGAAGAACTTCTATGAATGTTACGGGCGATATGTGCGGAACGGCTGTTGTAGCCAAATTGACTAAACAGATGGATATGTCAAAATGGGAATAGGTTTATTTAGGTTTATTAATAAAAAATTATAAAAAATTTTAAAATAAGATAAATGAAAAGAATAGGAATAATAGGCGGAATGGGACCGCTTGCCACAATAGATTTATACATGAAAATAATGAATTTAACTCCCGCTAAAATCGACCAAGAACATATACCCGTTATAATAGACATATATCCGCAAATAGAAGATAGAACCGATTTTATATTAAATAATTCGAAAAATCCTAAAAACAAATTAATAGAATCTGCTTTAAGACTTCAAAATTGCGGAGCGGATGCAATTATTATGGCTTGCAATACGGCGCATTATTTTGCAAAAGATATAGAAAATTCTATTAATATACCTTTTATACATATAGTTAAAACTTCGGTTAAAGCCATAAAAAATAATTATCCGAAAGCAAAAAATATAATTCTTATCGCCACGGACGGAACTAAAAAAGGAAATGTTTACGAAGATATTTTATTGAAAGACAATTTTAATATAGTTTCGTTTGACGATAATATTCAAAAAGACATTATGTCATGCATATACGATGGAGTTAAAGCGGGAAAAACTTCTAAATATATTAGTTTATTTCAAAAATGTATAGATAAAATATGTGAGTTGCAGCCAGATATTATTATAGCCGCATGCACGGAAATTTCAATACTATTTAATCATATAAAATACGATTTGCCCGTTATAGACGCCACTTTGGAACTTGCAAAAGAATCGGTAAAATTTTCTCTAAAAAGTTAATAAGTTAATATGGAAAATCAACAAAACTAATATAGAATTAGTATATTGACAAATAAAGCCTTTTAAGTAAAATAAATAGAAAATAAAATATATTTTTTTAATTTTTAATAATAAGATTTTAGAATGGGATAATTTATATGCAAGAGATAATATTTTATAATTCATTGACTAGAGAAAAAGAAACATTTAAACCTATAAACGATAAAAAAGTGGCTATGTATTCATGCGGTCCCACAGTTTATAATTATGCCCATATAGGAAATTTTAGAGCTTATATTTTCAGCGATTTGGTTAGAAGAGTATTGGAAGATTTCGGTTATGAGGTAAAATTGGCTATGAATTTAACCGATGTGGATGACAAAACTATAAAAAATTCTAAAGAAAATAATATTTCGTTAAACGAATATACAAAGAAATATAAAGACGCGTTTTTCGAGGATATAAAAACTCTAAAAATAAAACCAGCTGATTTTTATCCTTCGGCTACAGAACATATAAAGGAGATGATAGATATTATAGAATTATTAAAAAATAACGGGCATACTTACGAAGCGGAAGGCTCAACTTATTTTAAGATTGGCACTTTTAGTAAATACGGGGAACTTGCCAATTTGGATAAACAGGAATTGCTCGAAGGGGCTTCGGGAAGAATTTCAAGCGACGAATACGACAAGGAAAACGCTAGCGATTTCGTTTTGTGGAAAGCATATACCGAAGAAGACGGAGATGTTTATTGGGATTCTCCTTTCGGCAAGGGAAGACCCGGCTGGCATATAGAATGTTCCGCTATGAGCAGTAAATATTTGGGCAGGCATTTCGATATACATACCGGCGGAATAGACAATAAATTTCCACATCATGAAAACGAAATAGCTCAAAACGAGGCGGCTTTCAAAGAAAAATTTGTTAATTATTGGCTTCATTGCGAACATCTAATAGTAGACGGAGAGAAAATGTCGAAATCTAAAGGAAATTTCTACACCTTAAGAGATTTGCTTGACAAAGGTTTGTCGCCAGAAGCAATAAGATATTCTCTTATGAGCGCCCATTATAGAAAACAGTTAAACTTTACAATCGAAGGAATAAATCAATCTCAAAGCGCCATCGACAGAGTTAATGACTTAATTTTTAGATTGAAAGATATTAATAAAAACAATTTAAGCGAAGATAAAATAAATAAAAATATATTGAACGAAATCGAAGAAGCGAATAAAAAATTTTCGGATTCAATATATAACGATTTAAATGTTTCCGAAGCGCTTGGAATATTCTTTACTTTAGTTAAAAATATAAATACTTCCTTTAATTCTTTAAATAACGAAGCAAGAGATAAAATGATTAAATTTATAGAGAGAGTCAATAATATAATAAACTGTTTTAATATGACGGGAAAAAACGAAATTACGGGTATAGACGAAGAGACTATAAATAAACTTATAGAAGAAAGAAGCGAGGCAAAAAAAGAAAAAAACTATACAAAAGCGGATGAGATAAGAAACAAACTTTTGTCTATGGGAATAGAAATAATGGATACTCCTCAAGGGGTTAAATGGAAAAGGAAATAAAATAAACAAATAATGGATTTGGTAAAAAGAAGTTTTCAGCATATACAGGGAATAGGACCTAAAAAAGAAAAGTTATTATGGGACGAGGGCGTAGTCGATTGGCAGGATGCTTTCGATAATATAGATTATTATGCTATGCCAAAAAGTATAAAAGATTCTTTAAAAAAGGAATTGCCAAAATCGATATATAATTACAATTCTAAAAATTATAATTATTTTATAAAAAAATTTCCAAATCAAATACTTTATAGATTATATCCGATACTTTCAAATAAAACCGTATTTTTAGATATAGAAACTACGGGAATAAAACCTTCATCGGCGCATATTACCGTTATAGGATGTTATGACGGAAAAGAAATAAAAGTTTTTGTTTACGGCATAAACGAAAAAGAATTTTTAGATTATATAAAAGGTTATTCGATAATCGTCACTTTTAACGGTTCTTGTTTCGATGTTCCTTTTTTGGAAAGATATTTTGAAACCGATATAAAATGCGCTCAAATAGATTTGCGTTTTTTACTTAAAGATTTGGGATACAGCGGAGGATTAAAAAAAATAGAGCAAGATGTCGGACTTTATAGAGGAGACGATATGGAAGGGGTAAACGGCTACACGGCGGTTTTGCTTTGGAATTATTATGAAGAAACAGGCGACAAAAGAGCCATAGATTCTTTAATTCATTATAATTTGCTCGACACCATAAATTTAGAGCATCTTTTATGTTTGGCTTATAACAAATACGCCGATATGTATAAAACTAAACTTTTGGAATATAGAGAATTACCCGTTATAGAAAATTATAAACCGAATAAAAAACTTATAGATTATTTGCATAAAAATCCTTATAAATACGCGCCCAAAAGCGAAAGTTAATAAGCTTGGTCTAATATATTTATTATAGATTCTTTATTCATAGCCCTTGGAAGTTTATCCATACCGCTATAGGTTAATGCAAGTTCCGCAACTTTGTTAAATTTGTATCTGTCTATATTTATTTCGTTTAATCTCATAGGCAAATTTATATCTTGCTGTATTTTTTTTATATATTGTCCAGCTTGCGTTCCTATTTCTATAGGAGTCATTTCTTTGTCTATACCTTCTATAAAATCCGCCAATATATTATATTTCTTTGGAGCAGACGCCATATAATATTCCATAACAAATGGCAGCATTATGGAACATATTATAGATTTATTTACCGAGTAAACGCTGCTCATCGCTATCGATAAAGCTCTAATCGCTCCCAAATTACCGTTGCAAGCGGAGGCGGCGCATATCATATTCGATATAGCCATAGAATTTATGCTATCGGCATTCGAATTGTCTATTATTAATTTATTTACTCCCGCGATACTCGTTTTCATTGCATATTTTATCAAAGGCTCGTTTATAATATTTAAAGTATTGCTCATATATATATCGAATGATAATGCAAAAACTGAAAGAGCGCTGCTTATGGAATATTTTACGGGAACGGTTTCGTAAAGAGTCGGGTCTATAATACAATCTTTAACATATATATTCGAATCGGCGCATTCTTTATAAACTTCGTCATATTTGTCGTATAAATACATTCCCAAAGTCATTTCCGACAAAGAGCCCAATATAGTAGGCACGGATATTATAGGAAGAGGCTTATGATATACGGGTTGTCCGTTTACATAATCGGAAGATTCCCCGCTGTTCGTAACAACTACCGAAGCCCCCTTAGCCGCATTTTGAACTTTAAAACCTCCGACTGCAACTATACAATCCGCTTTGCTATATCTGACTAAATTCGCTATTATATCCGCCGCATCGCTTGAATTTGTGGAAGTTACTTCAGAGTAAACCATAGCGTTAATAAAATTTTCGTTTAATTTATTTACTATTTGGTCTATCAATCCTATTTGATTAAAAGAATTTCCGTCCGTAACTATTATGGTTCTACCGCCGTATTTTTTTATATTGTCGGATAACGAGTCGAGAGAATTAGCGCCAAATATTATTTTAGTCGGTATTTTAAATTCTATTGTATTCATTTTAAAAAACAATCTATTATAATTTATAATATATTATATTGTCGGAATATAGATTGTTAATTTTTAATTGTTATATTGATAATTTTTATAATTATTTAATATTTTATGGATTTTATAATATTGCAAACCTCTTCCGTTTCTTTAATGGATATGTCCCTATGAGTTACGAATCTAATTTTATAATCCCCAAAAGAACTCGCTTTAATCCCATTATCTTGCAATTTTGAAACAATATAATCAGATTTTTTAATCGTTTCGGCTATAACTATATTGGTTTCCAAATTGACAATGTCTACGAAACCAAAAGCGGATTCCATTATCGCTTTCGCTATCTTTTTGGCTTTTACATGGTCTTCTTCCAAAGAATCTATATTATT
Source organism: uncultured Brachyspira sp. (assembly GCA_964619175.1). GTDB lineage: Bacteria > Spirochaetota > Brachyspiria > Brachyspirales > Brachyspiraceae > Brachyspira. The sequence continues at coordinate 16,667 of CAZUEE010000029.1, forward strand.
TTTCAAAGCGTATATTCCTGCGGCTGCCATTAATCCTATCTGTCTAAAACCTCCGCCTATCAATTTTCTTATTCTAAATGCCTCGTCTATAAATTCTTTTTTACCGCAAATAATAGCTCCCATAGGCGCTCCGAGTCCTTTCGATAAACAAAAAGTTATAGAATCCGTATAGGAAGCTATATCTTTAACCGAAGTTTTTGAAGAAATGGAAGCATTAAAAACTCTTGCTCCGTCCATATGCAAATGTATATTTTTCGATTTAACAAATTCGTATAATTCTTTTAATATATTAATCTTATAAACCGAACCACCATGCCTATTATGAGTGTTTTCGACTTCGACTATATTAATTTTAGTCATATAATAAGGTTGTTCTTTAAAATAGTTTTCTATTATTTTTTTTGTTAAAATTCCTCTTTGAGCTTTAACAGTTAAAGGCATTATTCCTGCAAGAGAAGATGCCCCACCAAGTTCGTAATGCATAATATGAGATTCTTCTTCCAAAAGCATCTGCTTGGTTTTAGAGCCCAATATTAAAAGAGAGATTAAATTTCCCATAGTTCCGCTTGCAACGAATATTGATTTTTCTTTTCCCGTAATTTCAGCCGCCATTTCTTGCAGCTTATTTACCGTAGGGTCTTCCATATAAACATCGTCTCCGCATTCGGCTTCGTATATAGCTTTACGCATTTCATCGCTAGGTTTTGTAATAGTGTCGCTTCTTAAATCATAAACTTTCACAAAATTACTCCTAATTTTCCGTAAAATTAAAAACTAAAATTCTAAATTTATAAACATATTATACTACATACGGTTATTTTTTCCATAAATCGTAAAAAAATAAAAGCGACAAACAATAAATATATAATATTGATTTTTTATATTTAATAATTATAATCAAAATATTACAATTTAAAATATATAAAATGTTTAAGGAGACGCTTAAATGAGAGTTTTACTAAAATCCGAAGAGTATGAGAAGGTTCTTCCGAGACTTGCAGCCGAAGTGATAGAAAAAGAAAATATTGAAAAATTGGCTATCGTAGGAATTAGGAGGCGAGGCGATTATTTGGGAATAAGATTAAAAAAACTTATAGAAGAAAAAATTAATATAGATTTGCCCATTGGAGCGATAGACATTAATTTATATAGAGACGATTTGTCAAAACTTTCAGAATTTCCCGAAATAAAAGAAACAGATATACATTTCGATATAACCGACAAAAGCATATTATTAGTAGACGATGTGCTTTATACGGGAAGAACTATAAGAGCGGCTTTAAACGCTTTATTCGAATACGGACGTCCTCAGAAAGTGTCGCTACTAGTTTTGATGGACAGATTCGGGAGAGAGCTTCCAATATCGGCAAATTATATCGGCTTGGCTTTGAATGTTCCAAAAGAACAATATGTTTCCGTCCGAATAAAAGAATTGGAAGGAGAAGATATAATTCTACTAAAGGATAGAAGTTGATTATTATTCTCCGAATTTTCTAAAAAGAGAAGAATAAGTGTCGTAAAATTCCGTTTTAGAAAAATCGTTTAACGATTCTTGCGGAAGTTTTTCCACTATGATTTTAAAATACGAAAATAATTTTCTAAATTTAACTACATCGTTTTCCGACAAAAGCAAGTCATGTTTTGGCGAATATTCTCCTTTATTTTCTTTTTGGTCTTCGTTTTCAAACAATTTCATCGCAAAATCCAAATCCATTTGAGTTATCTCGCCGTCAAAATCGTCTTTGTTATTTTCTCTTTGATTGATTTTTTCGCCGGCTAAAACGGAATCGTCTTTATTTAAACTAAATTCGTCTTCCACTTTAACATTCAAGTCTATATTTTGTTCATCGATTCGTAATTCTTTTTCTTCAGGCATTTTTTTCTCCTTTACTTCTAAAAGTTCTTCTGAATCTATGGAATCGAAAGATTCTATAGATTTTATTTGATTATCGTTATTTTTATTCGATTTATCTTCGTTATTTACAGATTTATTATTTATAGAAATAAGTTCGATTCCTTCTTCGGGTTCTTTTCCCAATATAAAATTTTCCAATATATTAAAATCGTTTTCGTTAATCTCTTCAATCTCTTCTAAATTTAACTCTCTTAATATTATATCGGAGTTGTTTATATCGTCTTCGTAATATTTATTTTTATTTTGTTTAAGTATATCCTCTACTATACTCTCTTCGTCTGCGCTCAATTCTCCGATTATTTCAAGTTTACTCAAGGTTTGTTCTTTTTTTTTTAACTCGCTTTTAGCGATTTCCAAATCTATATTAACTTCCTCGTTATATTCGCTCTCTTTTGGAATTGCATATTCGATATCTTTAATTTCCTCGTCTTTAATATTTTCGTCATATTCGATTTCTTCGATTAAATTAGCATCATCTCCCAAATAAGCTCTAAACATTTCCTCTTCTTCTGCGCTCAATTTATCCGTTACTTCCGAAACATTTAAATACATTTCTTCTTTAGGTTCTTCTACAATTTCTTCGGGAATTATATCTTCGACTTCTTCGATTAAATTAGCATCATCTCCCAAATAAGCTCTAAACATTTCCTCTTCTTCTGCGCTCAATTTATCCGTTGTTTCCAAATCGTCTAAAATCTCTTCGACAGCTTCCGTTTCGTTTATTAATTCAGTTTCGATT
>CAZUEE010000030.1:0-10406 GCA_964619175.1 uncultured Brachyspira sp.
TTATCAAAAATTGATACAAAATATGTAGAAAGGCTTCATAATTTAAAACTTAATCCTTATAGTCAATATTTTTACTTTGATAAACATGAAAATTATTATATATGGAAAATATCAACTTTAAATAAAGAAGCAAAAGAAAAAATTATTGATATCATGCTAAATGATACGGATAAAACTATTAATTTAGATTATAATAATATTAAAATTAATATTATTTCAAAAGAGATAACAAGTCTTACAAATTATAAAAATATAGCTGATAAATTTTTCTTATCAAAAGAAACTAAAAGGTTTGCCAATATTACTTTTTTAAGTCCAACCACCTATAAAGTAAATAAAAAGTTGACATTTTTTCCTAATTTGGACAATATATTTATTAGCATATATAACAAATGGAATGCATACGGAGAAAATATTTCATTAGAGGATTCAAATATAATTTCAGATATATCTAAAAATGTTAATATTATTAAATATAATTTAAGAAGTATAAAATTTAGTATGGAAAGTATCAAAATTAATTCATTTATGGGCAATATGACTCTTTATTGTTCTGGTAATAAAATGCTAGTTAATATTTACGATACTTTGCTTGAATTCTCAAAATATTGCGGCATTGGCGCTAAAACTTCCATATCCATGGGAGGAGTCAGTATTAATATAAATTAATCTTTAAAATTATTGGAGTCAATTATGAAAGAAGAGCAAAGAAAAAAATATGTGTTATTTTCTCCTGTTGGAACGCATGACCCTATAGGAGCTATTACTGAAGATGGGAAACCTTCCGAAGGTTCTATGCTTCATATAATAAGGCATTATAAACCTGAAATAGTATATTTATATATAACTAAAGAATTAAACTACGAAGATGATAGATATTATAAAGCTATAAAAAATTTTTATCCTAACTGTAAAATAATACAAAAATTTAGTGAGTTGGATAAAGACGATGCAAATAACTACGATGCTTTTATGCTCGATTTTAAAAAATACATAAAAGAAATTCATGATAATTACAAAGGTTATGAAATATTACTTAATATTGCTTCTGGAACTCCTCAAATGAAATCCAATTTAATATTAGAAGTCGTAACTAATAATATTAAACTTATACCGGTGCAAGTTACTACTCCTACAAAAGAAAAAAACTTTAAAGATAACTTTGAATTTAATTCTCTTAAGAATATAGATAAAGATAAAGAAGAATCTAAAAACAGATGCCAAGAGCCTAAAATATTAAGTTTTAAGCGAGCGAAAATACAATCTCAAATAGAATCTTTAATAAAAAACTATGAATATTCCGCAGCCTATAACCTTTCTAAAGATATTGATGATATTTCTTATTTATTTAGTGATAAACTCTCGGAATATTTGCATCATGCATATTTAAGGGTAAATTTGCAATATGAAGAAGCAAATGAAGTTATAACTTTTTCTAGTGATAAAAATAATATAAATTTAAAGAATAATGAAAATGAATTACTCGAATATTATTATGTTATGAAAATAAAACAAAATAAAGGAGAACTATCAGATTTTATATTAAGAATAACTCCTTTTGTTACAGATTTATTATTTTATTATTTAAGAAAACAAGTTTCGGCATTAAATAAAGTATTACAAAATTCTAAAGATGGAAAACAAATTTGTATATATTCAAGCCCTGATATAAAGTTTATCGAATATATGAAAGATGTGAACAAAGCTCGTAAAAAAAATACTGAAAACGACGACTTTATAAATTTAAATCGTTTAATAAAGATAATGGATTATTATTATAATAGTATAGACAATAATGTTAGAAAATTATTTGGTGATATAAGAGAGATAGAGATAGAGATAAGAAATATTGTTGCTCATAGAATGATAAATATAACCGAAAAATTTATAAATGAAAAAGTCAGTTTATCATCAGAAAAAATATTGAAAAAATGTGAAGAATTATTAATAAAAGTTATTCCGAAAATAGATACTAACTATTTTTTATATGATGAAATTAATCAAAAAATAACAGATTTATTGCAAGAACATAAATAAAATTTAATATTCTATTACGGGCATTTGCCAATTACAAGCGCTGTTTTTGGCATTAAATTAAATAATAACGAATAATTAAACTTGTAAAATATATTTTTTTGTATAAAATCTTTAAAAATAAAAACAAATAAAATAATAGAAATTTGGAATTAATAAATGAACATTATAGGAATATCGGGAAGTATTTTAGATGAACATTCTTTTGCAAAGGCTTTCGTAAATCGAAATTATGTGGATTCTGTCATTCGCGCTGGCGGAGTTCCTTTTATAATGCCGATATGCGAAAATGAAGATATAATAAAAAAAATGATTGAAAATGTAGACGGAATTATAATGACGGGAGGAGTCGATATTCATCCTTTTAGATTTAACGAAGAACCAAATCTTAAAATCGGAACAATTTCAAAAGAAAGAGATGATTTCGATTTTTTGCTTATGAAATACGCTTTTGAAACCAATAAACCTATATTTGGAATTTGCCGAGGAATACAACTTATCAATGTTTTTTTCGGCGGAACTTTAATACAAGATATTGCATCTCAAAAAGATACGAATATACTTCATTCTCAAACTGCTCCAAGAGATGTTGCAACGCATAAAATAAAAATAAAAAAAGATTCCATCATATACGATATTTTCGGGGAATGCGGCGAAGTAAATAGTTTTCATCATCAGGCTATAGACAAACTTTCTAAAGATTTTAAAATCACATCTACTTCTAATGACGGAATAATAGAATCTATAGAATATAAGAAAAAAGACGCTTTTATATTTGGCGTTCAATGGCATCCCGAATGTATGACCGAAAAAGACATGAAAATGCAAAATATATTTTCTATGTTCGTAAATATTTGTGAAAATAGAAAATGATTTAAAATACAAATCCTTAATTTAAACTTAAAATTTAATTTATTGAAATTTATTAAAATATATAATATAATAAATGAATTATTATTTTGATACTTTATTTTTATATTTTTATTTTATATTTTTAATTGAAATCAATAGAGGTTAATATATGTTTAAAGGCACCACTATTTGCGCCGTGAGTAGAAACGGTATTACGGCTATAGCTGGAGACGGACAGGTTACGCTTGGAGAAACCGTTATGAAACCAAACGCCGTTAAATTAAGAAGATTATATGGCGGAAAAGTCGTATCCGGTTTTGCCGGTTCTACGGCGGACGCTTTTACCTTATTTGAAAAATTTGAAAAAAGATTGGAAGAATATTCGGGAGATTTAACGAGAGCGGCTGTAGAGCTTGCAAGGGAATGGAGGACGGATAAAATGCTTAGAAATCTTCAGGCTTTAATTATAGTTGCAAGTAAAGATAGAATGCTTTTAATTTCTGGAAACGGAGATGTTATAGAAAGCGATAATAACATACTAGCCATAGGAAGCGGTGGACAATACGCCAAAGCGGCTGCGATAGCATTAACGGAAAATACGGACTTGCCCGCGGATATTATAGCTAAAAAATCGTTGGAAATTGCTTCTAATATATGCATATACACTAACGGAAATATTTCTTTGGAGGTTATAGAGTAATGTCATTTGACGCAAAAATGGAAAGCGAACTTACGCCGAGAAAAATTGTCGAGGCTTTAGACCAATATATAATAGGACAAACCGAAGCAAAAAGAGCGGTTGCCATAGCTTTGAGAAACAGATATAGAAGAAGACATTTGCCAGACGAATTGAAAGACGAAGTAGCTCCTAAAAATATAATATTAATAGGACCTACAGGCGTTGGGAAAACTGAAATTGCAAGAAGGCTCGCAAAACTTGTAAAAGCACCGTTTATTAAAGTGGAAGCCACAAAATATACGGAAGTTGGTTATGTTGGACGCGATGTGGAAAGTATGGTTCGAGATTTGGTTAATGCGGCAATATTCGATTTAAAATCCGCTATGATGAAAGATGTCGAAAAAGAAGCCACCGATATAGCTTTGGATAAATTGGTAAAACTTCTTTTGCCTTCGATGAAAAAAGACGATGACGCTTATTTATCCGAAAGCGAGGCGGAAAAGAAGAAAAATGCAAGAGAACAGATGAAAACAAGAATAGAGAACGGAGATTTTGACGAAAGTTATGTCGAAATAAAAGTGAGCAGCAATCAAAATAGAATGTTTGGAATAATACCGGGAATGGGATTTGAAGAAAACGATATGATTCAATCTATGGTTGGAAGCATTATACCCGTTAGCAAAAAAAATAAAAGATTGAGAGTTAAAGAAGCGAAAAAATATTTAATAAGCGAGGCTTCGGAATCTCTCATAGATATGGAAAAGGTAACTTCGGATGCCTTGAGTTTAACGGAAAATATGGGAATAATATTTTTGGACGAAATAGATAAAATAGCGAGCGGAAACAAAAGCGACCATGCCGATGTAGCAAGGCATGGAGTTCAAAGGGATTTGCTTCCGATAGTCGAAGGAACTACCGTAAACACTAAATACGGACCGGTTAAAACCGACCATATACTATTTATTGCGGCGGGGGCTTTTCATACAAATAAACCTTCGGACTTAATTCCAGAACTTCAAGGAAGATTTCCAATTAGAGTGGAATTAAAAGCTTTATCGAAAGACGATTTTAAAGATATACTCGTAAATCCTAAAAACGCCATAACAAAACAATATCAAGAATTATTAAAAACGGAAGAAGTTTCTATAGAATTTACAGAAGACGCTTTGGATAGTATAGCGGATTTGGCTTATAATATAAACGCTAATATAGAAAATATAGGAGCGAGAAGACTCTATACGATAATGGAAAAAGTTTTTGAAGATATTTCATTTACCGCAGACGAACATAAGGGAGAGTTTATACAAATTAAATCCGATAATATAAACGAGGCTATGAAAGACATAGAAGAAAACAGAGACATTAGTAGATATATTTTATAATTGACGATATTAAATTTTTTGCTATATTATAAACAGAGAGTTTATTAATTTTATAAACTTTATTAGTTTTATTAAGGAGTATTTATTATGGCAAATAATAATAACAATGTCGATAATTTGACTGTTGAAACCGAAAGCCGTGAAAATAATCTTTTTATAAAATGGAATCCCCTATACGACACGAAGCATAAAATTATAGACGAGCAACATAGGGAACTTGTAAATATAATAAACGACCTTTATATGTCCACAATCGACCATAGGGCTAATAAAAACGAGGCTTTTATTAAAGCTGCAAGAAGATGCATAGAATATACCGATTATCATTTTAAGACAGAAGAAAAAATAATGGATATTATAAATTACTCGGACGCCGAAAACCATAAAGCTATGCATAGAAATTTTTGCAACGAGGTTCTAAATCAGATAAAAAATTATCAGGAAGGACAGCCTTTCGTTGCAAACAGATTTATAAAATATTTAAAAGATTGGCTTTTGGAACATATAGCTTATAGAGATAAAATATTCGTAGAAGAACTTATGAGAGTTCTAAAAAATAAAGAAAATAAATAATAATTAATATGGTCTTTATTATAATTATTTTACATTTTATTATAAATAATCTATAATAAAAAGTAAAAATAAAGCTCATAGTTAATGTAGGAAATTTATAAGTGTCTAAAAATAAATCGTATATTTCATATATAATCTTATTAAGCGTTTTAAGCGCCGTATTATTGGCTTTGGCTTTTCCGCCATTAAATCTTTTTCCGATGTCTTTTATAGCTTTTGCGCCTTTAAATATAATTATATATAAAGCGGATAAAATCAGATATTATATAATCTCTTCTGCAATATTCGTCCTTGCATTTTTCGGTTATTTGCTTATGTGGGTATCGGCTTTTATGCTTAAAGAAACGGAAGCCTCCGTGGCTTTTTTGACTCTCTTCACCATTTTGTTTTTATTGGTTCTTTTATTTTATTTGCCCGCAATGCTATTAAGCGGTTTTATATCCAAGCGACTATCACAATTTAGATTTATAGTCATTCCCGTAGTGTTTACTTTTATGGAATATATGCGGCATATAGGATTTTTAGGTTTTCCTTGGGGAATAATGGGATATTCTCAATGGAATTTTTTACCTTTCATACAAATAGCAGACACAATCGGACTTTTGGGAATAAGTTTTATGGTATATTTTACAAATGCCGTAATAACTCATTATTTTATTTTATATGCCGAAAAAAAAATTACAAAGAATATTATAAAAGACAAAAAAAATTATTTGCCAGCTTTAATATTGATTTGTTCTTTAATGTTTGTTTTAATTTACGGAATAGCAAAATTAAATTTCGAAGAATCGCAAAGATTAAGAGCTAATAAAACCAAAATCGCATTGATTCAGAAATCGTTCGACCCAAATAATTATTGGAACAATATATATACGGGAGAACCTTATAGAAGAAATTCGGGAGGCATTCAAGGGTTTGCAGAAAACTTTTTACTAAAATCGGACAAATTTAAAAGCGAGGAAATCCCAGACGGAATCACTCAAAACGGAACTATATCCGTAAAAAGAGTAGCAAATTTGGCGAGAGAAGCCGCTTTGTCGCGTCCTTCATTGATAGTTTATCCCGAATCCGTTACTATGGATTCATACGGTTTTTATATTTCTAGAAATAAAGAATTATACGAATACGGTTTAGCATCAAATTCCACATATCCCGCGATATATAACACTTTTATTTTATACGATATGATAAGAGACACTCAAACCTATCATCTTTTGGGAACGGCTATAATAAAAGAAAATACCAACGAAAACGCTTATAATCCTTACGAATATTATAACGGAATGGAGTTCATAGACCATAACGGAGATGTTTTAGACGAATATTCCAAAATAAAACTCGTTCCCGGAGGAGAATCCTACCCTTTTCAAGATAATGAATTTCTTTTGAATACTTTTCCGTTTAAGAATATAATTAATTTTATGTATCAGCAATTTGATAAAGCGGGAGCGAATAGATGGAACAGAGGGAAAAAAATAACTATTTTTAATCATCCGAGAGGTTATACTTTTTCAGGGCTTATATGTTATGAAAGCGCTTTCGGAGATTTTGTCAGAAAGTTCACCCATAACGGAGCGGAAATGTTAGCCGTAATAACTGAGGACGCTTGGTCTTACAGCGACGAATCTTTGCTTCAACATTTTTATATGTCGGTATTCAGAGCCGTAGAAAACAGAAGAGATGTGGTTCATAACGGAAATTCGGGAGTGACGGGACATATTTCAAGTTCGGGTAAAGTTATATCCACCATTCCTTTTTGGAAACCAGATTATATGATAGCGAATGTAGCTTTGAACGATAAAATAACTATATATACAAGATTCGGAGAATGGTTCGTTTGGCTTTGTTTTATTGCAATATTAGTATTTATATTTTTCTCTGCAAAAAAAGACTTTATAAAATTTAAAATTTACTTTAAAGAAAAAATATTGGGAATAATTTTAAAAAGAAAACTAAAAAAAAACGCGATAAAAAATAATAAACCTTCGGCGGAAAAAGTTCATTCGTATATAAACGACAATACCGAAGAGTTGCCAAGTTTGGACGATATAGAATATTCGATAAAAAATATAAAAGCGGAAAATAAAGAAAAGAATCCTTATAATATATTCGACGAACCCTTAACGGATATATATTCGGCTTTGGAAGATATTATGGACGAAAATAACAACGATAAAAAAAATTGAATATTTATTTTAATGAAATTCTTAAAGGTTAAATTTGTAATGAAAAAAACATTTATAATATTGTTGTCGATTTTATTTATTATAAACTCCTGCAATAAAAAATACGATTCTAATTTAGAATTCAAAGCTTATAATTTTGAAAAATATATTTCAAAATTGGTTGCAAATAGGGACACTTTGGAATTTACTTCGAATTTTATTTTAAATTTGGATGTAGATTTAATCGAAAAAATAAATCAAATGAATGTCATATACGAACTTAACCCTATAGAGATAATAGAATCGATAAAAAATAGAGGTTCTTTATATCAACGAATATTTTCGGACAACGAAGATTCGCTTTGTAATTATTTACCGAAAGAAGGCGGATATTATGATGTAAGCGTTACATACAGAAAATATAAAGACATAAGCATAGCGCAAATAGAATATCCCTCGTTTAATGAAATTTCAAAAAATTCTATGGAATTCGTTGCGATATATTTAAATAATAAATGGAATCTAATCACGATTAATTTTTTAAATATTTAAAATTATTAAAGGTTATATATAAATGAAAAAAATTTTTTTGGCTTTAATTCTATCCATATTTTGTATATCTTGTTTTGAAGGTTTTGAAATGTTCGAAGATTTGAATACTATAAAAAAAGAAAATTTATTTATTTTTTACGAAGAAATGAAAAACGAAATATTAAAAGAAAATATCGATTGGATAGAAAGAAGACTAACAGAAAAAAGATTAACGGAAAATGAAATTGTAAATTTACAAAATATATTAATTGAAAACGAAGATTCCATAAAAAATTTAATGTCTTTGGAAAACGGCGAATATTCCGTTACAATAAGTTATATTATAGGCGATAATGCAAACTACAACAGAGGATATTATATAATAAGAAATACGGCATATTCTCCGACATATTATTATATAAGATTAATAAACGAGTATTCTACAAAATGGAAAATAGATAGTATAGACAAACTCCCGTTAAAAAACTAATAAAACTTAAGAAGAAAAATAAAAATAAATAATCGAACGGCTATAAAACCATTCGATTATTATTCGCTAATTATTTAATCAAACAATTATTTTATTAAGTTGCATATAAACCCTATTATACCGCCTACGGCAATGAAGTCGGCATCGCTAAAAGTAGTGTTTTGAAAGCCTAAATCTCCAAGTATAGGAAGAAGAATTAGAGGCAAAAAAGTAAGAAGAACGCCGTTTATAAAAGCTCCTATAAAACATCCTCTTTTACCTCCCGTAGCGTTGCCAAATACTCCGGCGGTTGCGCCACAGAAAAAATGAGGAACTACTCCGGGAATTATTAAGATTCCTCCGGTAATACCCAATACTGCAAGTCCAACAAGTCCTCCTATAAAACTCATGATAAAACCTATCAATACGGCATTGGGAGCATAAGGAAACACTATAGGACAATCCAAAGAAGGTATTGCATTAGGGACGAGTTTTTCCGATATTCCCTTAAACGCGGGTATTATCTCTCCCAATATCATCCTAACGCCTTGCAATACGATAGAAACTCCGGCAGCAAAAGTAACGCCTTGTATTAAAGAAAATACCAAAAAGTTTTGTCCGTTCGACAATTCTTTTTCTATATATTCGCCTCCAGCGGCTATCGCTACGACAATATATATTAACGACATAGTTAGAGCTATAGCTAAAATATTATCTCTCATAAAACTTAAACCTTTAGACAATTTTAAATCTTCCACAGAAGACGATTTGCCTCCTATTAATTTTCCTATAAGCGCCGATATTCCATAAGTAACATTTGAAAAATGCCCGAGAGCCACATTGCTAGTAGAATCTCCTATAACTTTAGGCATAGCCCAATATGTCAGTATTGGAGACAAACTCATAGCCAAAGCGTTAACCAACGAAGATAATACGACAAGCTTAATTCCCGAAACTCCGGCTACGGCAAATATAACGGTAATCATAACTCCCATATAAAATATATGATGTCCCGTTAGAAATATAAATTTTAAAGGAGTAAATCTCGCTATAATAACATGAAATATCATAGACAATATCATAACCATAGAAACTTGAGTTCCGTATTCAGTCAAAGCCAAAGACACTATCGCTTCGTTATTAGGAACTACTCCTTGAACATTAAAAGCAGCTTCAACCATACTGCCGAAAGGCGCTAAAGAAGAAGTTATAACATTAGCTCCCGCTCCCAATAATATAAATCCGATTAACGATTTCATAGAACCCGCTATTATTTCGTTAGCCGGTTTCTTTAATAATATAAGTCCGACCATCGTAAATAAAGCCACAAGTATAGAAGCCGAACTCAATAAATCCACAAAAAATTTTAACATATTTTTTATCTCCAAATATTATAAATTAAGTTTTTCTTTTATTTTTGTTCTAAGTTCATCCAAACTTAATATGCTCTTAAGCGCAATTACTTTATCTTTATCCAAAGAACTAACGGCGTAAGATTCCGCGATATCTTTTCCTAAAACATAATAATCCGCTTTCTTAAACAACGCGCTTGAAACATCGGAATGTTCCACTTCCGCTTCTATATTTAATTCTTTCAATACTTTGGAAATATTCATAGAAACCATTAATGAAGAACCCAAACCTGAACCGCATGCCGCTATAAATTTCAATGCCATAATTAATTCTCCTTAAATATTTATATTAAAATTAATTAATAGTAT
>CAZUEE010000030.1:10506-19126 GCA_964619175.1 uncultured Brachyspira sp.
ATTAATTAATAGTATCAAGATTACATGATTTTTTATTTTTTATCAAGCGATTATTTTACGAATTTTAAAATATTAAATCTATCATAATCAAATATTTTATTTTTATTACATATTAATAATTTTTTTATAAAGTTCGTCAAATATTTTTATGTTTTTCTTATTTTCCGATATATTCGATAAACATTTTTCCAAATCGTCATATTTTATAGTAAGAAATTCATCAAAAAATTTTCTACCCCTTCTTATATTAGTCTCTTCAGGTATATAATTATTTCCTTTCATTTTTTTATTCGTAAAATAAAATAGTATTGGAATAACATTTTCTTTATAGTTTTTATTTTTTAATTCCATTGTTATAGCCGCATAAGTTCTTATAAATTTTCTATTTATATCCTCAAATTTTCCTGTGTCATGGTCGTCATTATATTTGACTTCCAAATAATATATATTTTTACTATCTGAAAAAATTAAATCTATATCGCATTTAACTTCATTAAAATTATTGTCTTTATCGTTTATTATTTCATCTTGCAATAAACGAAATTCCTTTTTCAAATTCATAGTGGCTTCGTATTGACATTTTGAAATATAATCATCTATCCTTTTTATATTGGAATCTGATAAATAAAATATATTATTCTTTTTCCCGTTATATTCTTCCAAAATCTTAAATTTATTTTCATTAGATATAATTAAAGCCATAAGCTCTTCAATAAAATTCCCAAATTGAATATTCATACTTTGCAATAATCCTCCGAACACTCTATATCTTTTTGGTATAAAATGTATTTTCTTATTATGCTTCTCTCTTAATTCGTTTATCTTTTTTGCGCCGATTGAATTTTCAATTATATTGCTAACCGCCTTAATTATAATATTTTCCAAATCATTTTTCATTGAAATAAATCCATGTATATATATCTCAATTTATTTATTGACACAAATTTATTGTCATAATATGTGTAAAAATAGTCCCAACCGTTATTATTGTTTAATCCTAATAATTTTGCGCTCATTTTATGTATTGATAATGTTCCATATTTATTAAAAACATTGCCGTCCGCTTTAACTTTACAAACCTCTTCCCCTGTCGATGTATATAAAGACTGTTTTTCGGTTAAAAGTCCTCGCTCTAATAATTTTTTCATAGGAACTTTAGGAGGTTTTGATTCCAACGATAATTCTGTTATTTCATTTATTTCAGTTTTTACTTTTTTTAATCTTTTTTCGGCATAAAAAATATATTTTTCTTCTCTTTCTATTCCTATATAATTTCTACCTATTCTTTTTGCAACCGCCCCCGTAGTGCCTGTTCCAAAAAATGGGTCAAGAACTAAATCATTAGGTTTAGAAGAGGATAAAATTACTTTGTAAAGCAATTCTTCTGGTTTCTGTGTTGAATGAACTTTAATTCCTCTGTCGTCTTTCAATCTTTCATTGCCTATACATAATCCTATATTCCAAACGCTTTTTTCTTGTTTGTCATTATTTAAATGTTTCATAGTTTTATAATTAAAAGTAAATTTTGTTTTTTTATTTTTACCACACCAAAGCAAAGTTTCATGAGCGTTGCAAAATCTCGTCCCGCCAAAATTTGGAACAGGGTTAGTTTTATTCCATATAATATCGTTTAATATCCAAAATCCCAAATCTTGCATTATTTTACCGATTCTAAATATATTTTGAAAAGAACCTATAACCCAAATGCTGCCCGTGATTTTCAATATTCTTTTACATTCTTTAAGCCACCCTATACAAAAATTATCGTATTCTTCAAAACTGCTAAATTTATCCCATTTATCCTCAACGCCGTTAAATTTAGTTCCGTTCGTTCTTAAAAGTTCGCCTTCCGTTTGCATATAATATGGAGGGTCGGCAAATATAATATCTATACTATCCGAAGGGATATTTTTTAATATCTCCAAAGAATCGCCTTTAATAATTTTATTTTTAATATCGTTTATAATATACATAATAACCCTAATCAAATTATTAAATTAAGTATAAATAAAAATAATAAAAATGCAATAAATTAAAGCTATCAAAATAATACGAAGTAATATTTGCTTTTTATTATACAAAATTAGAATTTTTAAATAATAAAAAAGACACCGCATTAAAATACGATGCCTTTCAAATTTTAAGAAGTTTCAAAAAACTTTATCAACCGCCCGATGAAATATTTTTAATCAACATTATTTTTAATTTTAAAATAAATTAATTTAATTTTTTATCTTCAAAGTATTTATAAAGCAAATTAGCAACTTCGATATTATTCAAATCGGAAAAAGGAAAATGCGTATTGCCATATATGCCGGCTTCCGGAAGAATCGTTATTTCCACATCGCCGCCATGATTTCTTAAAGTATCTTGCCAAATTTTCATTAATTCTATTCTAAGTCTCCATTCTTCCAAAAAAGGATTTTCCGACTTCTCTTTTGGTATATAATCTCCGAAATATAATATTATTGGAATTTGCGCAAGTTTATTAAAATCTTCCAAACTTATTTCCCTAATAGGAAGATATGCGGGCATCGTAATGTCGTTTGAAGAAGGAAGCTCGCCTTCTGGAAAAGGAAAAGTGCAACCGCCGGGTTCGTATAATACTAAAGATTTAACTTTATTATTTTTTATCGCCGTAAAGAAAGCGGGTCCTCCTCCTTGGGAATGAGCGACTAAAATTCCTTCGCCTATTTTATCAAAGAGTGTGGACATAGCCTTAGACACTATCTCCTCGTCGAAATTTCCCGTATTTGGCGTAACTTGACGATAATATTGATTTAAAGTTTCCTCGTCTCTTTTAAATTGAACTCCTTCGAAATAATCGGGGTAAAATCCTATTCTAAAAAAGTTAAATAAATATTGTTCGTCTGGCGTAGGATTAATAGTAGCCGAAACGGAGCTTCTTCCCGCTTTCCCTCTGCGAGGTTGGTCTACCAAATATACGCTAAATCCCTTTTTCAAAAATATATTTTGAAATCCCTCTCTTCCATCCGGAGTAGTTTCAAAACTTTTTGCCGATTGTCCGCCGCCATGCAAAAACACTATAGGATATTTTCTCGCATTAATCGGAATTTGATAAAAAGCGTATCCATGGTCGCCTCTATAGGTTTGTCCGTTTGAACTTGGAAACAAATCGTATCCGTTAAATTCGCCTACGGCTTCTTTCATATCTCCGCCAAATGCGAAACTTCCCTGTTCTTCCAAAATAATTTTTCCTTCGTATTTATTATTGCATGCCAACAATAATAAACATATTAATAATATTATTTTCATTATTTATCCTTTAATTAATTATCCCTATTTTATTTATCCAATCTCTAACCGTATTTCTGGCATTTCCAACGCTTCCGCCTCTAATATCCAAACTTTCCGTTATCGTAGAATTTGGACATAAAGCTCTTATATCGGCTAAACTTCTTCCCATTCTCGAGCCTTCATGCGTGCATATAGGCGCTATGGTTTTACCAGAAAAATCGTTATCTTGTAAAAATCTCTTCACTATTTGCGGTATAGTTCCCCACCAATTAGGATAACATAATATTATAATATCGAACGAAGACAAATTACCTATTTTATTTTTGATTTCCGGCAAATAATTATTGTTTAATTCAGCTCTCGCCTGCTCTGTAGTAGCTCTATATTGACTCGGATACGCTTGAGTTGGGACTATTTCAAATATATTTCCTCCCGTTATCTCTCTAGCATACCCAGCTAAAGCTCTCGAATTTCCGCTCCAAGTAAAATAAACTATAAGAATATTATTTGCAGCAATATTAACGGCATTTGCAGAATTATCCTTATAATCCGCTGTTATAATATTTACATTTTCCGTTATATCGTTTTGAGTATCGATTTTTTTATTGTCGTTATTATAATCGCTATTGCAAGAAAACAATATAAAAGTCGCAATCAATAAAGTTATAATTTTTAATATTTTATTCATCGTTTAATCTCCTTAAAAATATATTAAAAAAATTTATCTACCTACTCTTTCGGCTAATTCTTTAGGATATCTATCTCCTTGAATTACTATTTTTGAAAGAGCTTCGTTTATATCTTTTAATTCTTCTTCGCTTAATTTTACATCTGCAGAAGCCACATTTTCTTTTAATCTATCCAAACTTCTTGTGCCCGGTATAGGAACTATAAAACTTTTTTGAGCCAATACCCAAGATAAAGCCACTTGAGAAAGAGTTATATTCTTTTTATTTGCGATATTCTTTACAAGTTCTACCAATACCTGATTTGCTTCAAGATTTTCTTTTTTGAATCTAGGAACTATGCTTCTGAAATCGTTATTTTTGAAAGTGGAATTTTTATCGAATATTCCCGTTAAAAATCCTTTGCCTAAAGGAGAAAAAGGAACAAATCCTATATTCAATTCTTCCAATAAAGGTATTATTTCTTTTTCCGGCTCTCGCCACATCATAGAATATTCGCTTTGAACTGCAGTTAATTTGCAAACGGAATCGGCTTTTCTTATCGTATTAGCTCCGGCTTCGGAAACTCCCCAATATTTAACCTTGCCCTCTTTAATCAAATCTTTTACAGTCGATGCGACTTCTTCTATAGGAGTGTTAGGGTCGACTCTATGAAGATAATACAAATCTACAGCCTCTATTTTTAATCTTTTAAGCGAACCTTCTATGGACTTTCTTATAGTTTCTGGTTTGGCATCCAATACTTGTTTAAAATTTTCCATTTTGATGCCGAATTTCGTAGCTATAACCACATCGTCTCTATAAGGCTTTAAAGCTTCGCCCACAAGTTCTTCGTTAGTAAAAGGTCCGTAAACTTCCGCAGTATCGAAAAAAGTCACTCCCATATCTATGGCTTTATGAATAAGAGAAATCATCTCTTTTTTATCGGATGGTTCTCCGTATCCATGACTCATTCCCATACATCCCAAACCTATAGCCGAAACTTCCAAATTTCCTATTTTTCTTTTTTGCATTTTTTACTCCTTGATTTAGTTTTCAATATTATAACATTGGAGTTAACTCTAATGTCAAGTATAATTTGAGCAAAAAACAAAAAATAAGATGTCTGTATTATTCGCACTTTCGTTCTTTCAGAAGTTTGACAGGGTGTTAATTATTAAATCAGCCGCTGCATCAATAGCTTCTGAAAGCCGTGTATTATCTTTCCCGAATCCTTGAGCATAACTGGCGCCACCACCACCTTTGCCATCTATCACTGTAATTGCCTTCTTGAATGCTTCTCGTACATCAATACGTTTTTCTCCCTTATTGCAACCAAACATCAGAAAGGCTCCGGCTGTTGTTTTACCGCCCAGCAATACAACAACACCTTTTTGCCCAGTCAAAATAGCATAGATTTGCTTCATTTCATCTTGGGTAGTATCCTGCATAATATGTTTGACAACTGCTATTTCTCCGACATTTGATGCTTTCGCTAATAATTCCGATGCCTCTGATGCAGCCAACCGGCTTAAAATAGATTTTTGGTGCTCTTTTAGTTTTTGTACATCATTTTGCAGTTTTAAAACTCTTTCCACAAGTTCTATTTCGCTACAATTCAGCTCGGTCATAATGTGCATAGTATTTGCACAGATACTGTTTATCCAACGGAGTGCCGGACGACCACAGAGGAAATAAATGCGAGAACCACTTTGGTGCTTGTCAATACGCTGTATTTTTATTATACCAACCTCACAAGTATAACTGTTTTGTAAACCACAGCAAGGGGTATAGTCCAATTCTCCAATTTTTACAATACGGATAGCCTCTTCCGTCTGGGGAATTGCTCGCTTGGAATTACGACGAATTTCTTCATAATCCGGAAAGAGAATATCGACAGGCAGGTTTTCATAAATGATTTCATTGGCAGTAGCTTCAGCAAGAATAACTTGTTCCTCTGAAACGTATCCATCAAGGTCGATGTATAAAAAATCTCTATCCATACGAAGACCAATGGTATTTAGTCCATAATTTTGAACAAATACCGCTGAAAGAATATGCTGACCAAGATGTTGCTGCATCAATTCAAAACGACGGACCCAATCTATCTCCCCATGAACAATTCCTTCCGTGAGGTTTTTGTCGATAACATGAACAATCTCATTGCCTTGTTCGTAAACATCTTCAACAGTGATACCATTCAGAGTGCCTAAATCACAAGGTTGACCACCTCCGCCAGGATAGAATGCAGTTTGGTCAAGAATAATATGATATTTTCCATTTCGTTTTTCCTGATTTAAAACATAAGCATCAAATACTCTTTGATAAGGTATTTCGTAATATAATTTTTTTGCCATTATATAATCTCCTTTTATAAGAATAACGATACGGCACAATAAACAAGCAGTAGCGCCAAGATGGTATTAGTAACCTTAGCATATTTAGAGAACAGCATTTTAAACACTGTGCCAAAAAGTGACCAACATACAGTAAAAATAAATCCAATAAATGCGAGCAGCAGAGCAAAGAAAATTAAAGTGCCCCATTTGCCTTGATAAAATGGCAATATGTATGCTTCCATTGAAACAATACAGTAGATATAAATTTTCGGATTAATGAATTGAAGCATCAGCCCGGAAAGAAAACCGCTATGACTATAATCTTCCTCAATCAAAGACGAACTCTTAAATGTTTTCCAAGCCAACCACAACATATAAAGTGCACCGACAATCAGCATTGGCATCTTAATCTTCGGGATAATAGCAGAAAGCGTATTGCAGAAGAAGCTGCAGCCCAACATTACAATAGAGAATCCTGCCAAAATTCCCAAATTAAAAGGGAACGATTTGCGAAAACCAACTTTTCCAGCATTTGACATAGACATAATATTATTGGGTCCAGGCGTTATTGCTGTTACAACAGCATAAGATAAGAAATTTAACCAACTAAACATATTGACCTCCTTTTAAATGGTTGGTATAATGTTTTAAAAATCCAACATATCGGATTTTATTATATTATACCAAAAGTCTAATATATTGTCAAGCGGGAGAGCGTATGGATATTCAAAAAAATATGTGTAGAAATATAAAAAACATCAGAGAACAAAAGAAAATTACTTTAGACTCAGCAGCAAAATTAACGGGAGTATCACGAAGTATGCTTGCACAAATCGAAAAAGGAGAAGTAAATCCTACGATTTCAATTCTTTGGAAAATTGCAAACGGATATAAGGTGTCGTTTACTTCACTTATTAAATGCGATGATTCTTCGCTTTTAATAAAATCGGAAGAAGTAGTACCACTCATTGAAAGTGATGAAAAATACATTAATTATCCTGCTTTTCCATTTCAAGAAGATAAACAGTTTGAAACATATCGCATTGAAATAAAAAAAGGTGGATATTTGCAAGCTCAACCTCATTTGGATGGAGCTGAAGAATATATTACTGTTTTTGATGGAGAAGTTGAAATTACAGCTGATTCAGAAGCATTTCAGCTAAAAAGAGGCGACTCATTGCATTTTAAGGCGAATGTAGCTCATTCATATAAAAACACAGGGACAACAACAGCATATTTAAGTATGATTATTTATTATTCAAGCAAATAAGGTAGAAGCAAAAAAGAACAAGCCTCAAATACTCACAAAAAACCAGCTAATATATTTTTGCACTTTCTTGCATAATGTGGAACTCATCTTTCATTTCCGTTATTTTCAACTCCATTTAAAAATATAGGTATTTGATTTTCTTTTGTTTTTTCTGGTATGCAATCGTCTGGACGGTCTCCACTTGCAGAAATTTTTTCGCAAACTTCGCCGATAGTTTTAATTTGACAGCCGTTAGGTAGTTTATTCATAATTCGATTATATAATTCTACACGATAATAAGCAACTATTTTGATAACAAGGGGCTTCAGCCACTTGTGGGCATATTGCAGAGAGACACAATAATTCAGAAAAACACAAGGGGT
This sequence comes from uncultured Brachyspira sp., assembly GCA_964619175.1. Lineage (GTDB taxonomy): Bacteria > Spirochaetota > Brachyspiria > Brachyspirales > Brachyspiraceae > Brachyspira. Next base: position 18,401 of record CAZUEE010000030.1, read on the forward strand.
TAAAACCCCTTGTTATTAATAAGGTTAACGAATTCAAATAACAATGAGGCTTTCGCTTTACGTCTTGAAAGAAAAGCCCTTGCATACATTACAGATAACAAGGGGTTCACGCCGCTGTGTCCCTTTGGGGAAAGCCACATTGTTGTCAAAATTTTGCACGAATTTTTAAAAAATAACGGGCGAAGTTTCAAAACATCGCCCACTTAAGCACATCACCACTAACGATTAATTAGTAATAATAAGAGTCAATTTTTTTATAAGAATTAGTAAAATAACTAAAAGACCCATAACTTTCATGACAGTTCCAAAAACCTGCAGTGCAATTTGACGCGTCATAAAATGTAATCTTTTCTGAATGATATACATCCGCGGATGTACCAGAAAAATAACCACCCGTTGATTCAGTAAAATAAATTATTTCTACAGTATAAGGATAATCAAAAGTATCGTCAAGTTTTCCGGCGTGAAGATGTACAAACCTACCGTTACATGAAAGTCCCAACCAACCGTTGGTAGTTATAATTAAATTTCCTCTTCTAGCATCTGGTAGTCTATCGGGATTCCAAGTTCCAGCAAGTTCCAATTTGGAATGACTACCGCCTTTTTTTCCACTAGGACCATCTACAGGGTTTTCACTAGAACTGCAACTTACAAAAAACAATATTAAAAAGAATGCGATTATAAATAATTTGAATAGTAAATGATTAGTTAAAAGGATATAATTGT
>CAZUEE010000031.1:0-19016 GCA_964619175.1 uncultured Brachyspira sp.
GGGCTTTCGCTTTGCGTCCATGTGACGACTGTCCGCCGTTGCCATAGGCACACAGCGTGTGGCAAAGGAAACCCCTTGCATGCCAATAGAAGTAAGACACAAGTGGTTCACGCTGTGTCCCTTCGGGAAAAGCCCCTTGTTATTAAGAAAGTTAAAGAATTCTGATTTAGATTACTCGCCTAGAGATAACGATGTATTTTTATTGTAATAACGGCATTTTATCATTGCAAATTAATTACCGTTCTGTATAAAAAATCCCTTCTTTCTATCGCGTATTTGGTTTTTGGCGAAGACGGATATTCTTCTATATATTGATTATAAATCTGATAAGCCTTGTAAAAATCTCGCGTGTTTCTATCGCCTCTTTCGTATATTTCGGCAAGCAAAAGTAAAGCGTCCGCCCTTTTGTTAAATTTGTCTTTCGAACTTAAAGATTTTTCAAGTATATCTACTCCGTCCGATAGTTTCCCAAGTTTTTTTAAACTATCCGCTGTTTCATAAGCAGCGTTTCCGAATATCGGAGTTTTTGCATACTTATTTATAACCTCGTTAAAATAGTTAATTGCTTCTTCGTTATTATTTTGAGACTTTCTCACAATTCCCATAGAATATAAAGCGGAAGCTTTTTGATTATCGTTCGCCTTGCTTAAATCATGAGCTTTTTTATACATATCGAAAGCGTTCGCGTAATCTCCGTTATTGTTATAAATATCCGCTATCCTAAAATGGCTGTAAACGGAATATTTGGAATTCGGATATCGAGAGATTATATTGCTATAACCATTAACGGCGTTAGAATAGTCTTTTATATTTTTCAATTCTTCAGCCGAATTAAATAAAGCGACAGTTTCGGGCAAATCGGATTTTTTAATTACAGAGCTTGTGGAAACAGAATTTGTAGAATTTGTAGAACTCACCGAAACATTATCGTTGGTAATAGATATTTGATTCATATCGTTTGCAATAGAGCTATTATTATAGTCGTTATTTATTATATCTATCTCAGTGTCCAATAACATGGCGTTGGTATTCGTATCGCTATTTCGATTTAATACGTTATTTGTAACATTAATCGTATATATATACCTTCTTATAATATTTTCTTCGTTATCGACTTGAAAATTCAATTTTGCAATTCCGGAAGTTAAAGTTGTGAAAGTTAAAAAAGTGTTCGTTTTATCTCTCGTAAATCTCACAAAATCCAAATTGGTGGAATAACTCGTTATACGAATATACCTGTCGAAATTCGTGGCATTTAACCTTATAGAAAAAAGCGTATTATTCGCCAAGTCTACCGTTTTTATAAAATCCTTTTCTAAAGGTCCGCCTTTGATTCTATTTATTGTTTCGTTCGTTATAACTCGATTATCGGGATTAACAGTTATAGTCTCTCTAGTGTTTTGAGCTAAAAGAGAAGTAAACATAATTAAATTAACTATGAATAAAAAAATTTTAAAACGCATAAATATCTCCTCAATCTTAATTTTTAATTTTTATCGTTTTTGTTTTTTATTTTCCACATATTTTTTTGAATATTCCATCTGCTCTATATCCAAATTTTCTTTAGTCGACATCATCTCGCCTTTAATAATTTTCTCTTCGTCTTCTTTCATGTTCGCTATCGCTCTAGAATTTTCTTCTTCGGGGCTTAAATGAACCACTCTCGATTTTCCATACAAACCGATTAAAATTCCTATAACCATAGTTAAAATAAGCCAAACGGATATAATGGATGTAAAAAATAAAGCTTTCTTTGTTTTATAAAAATTTTTAATTTTGTCGATTGTCGTCATAATTTCGCCTTTAAAAAATATAAAAAATCAATTTAACATAATATTCGTAATATTTATTATAGAATATAGAAAAAAAAATTCAATAATTAAACCGTTGAATAAAAATCATTTTTATAATATTATATATAGTAATTTTATTTTGGAGAATAACGATGAAAGTAGCAAAATTTGGCGGTTCGTCTTTGGCTAATGCAAGTCAAATAAAAAAAGTTGCGGATATTATACTTGCCGATAGCGATAGAAAAATAATAGTAGTTTCGGCTCCAGGAAAAATATTTAAAGAAGATACAAAAGTAACCGACATTCTTATCGCTCTTTCGGATTCCATACTTTCTGGAAAAGACGGTAATCATGAACTTAAAATAATAATGGAAAGATTCAAAAGTATGGTCGAAGAACTTTCTTTATCAAACGAACTTTTAGAAGAAATTAATAAAGATATAAAATCTAGAATATCGGAAGATAAATCGCTTGCTGTTAAATTTAAAGACGGAGTAAAGGCTTTGGGAGAGGATATAAGCGCAAAAATTGTGGCTTCTTATATTAACTCTTTGGGAGTGAAGGCAAAATATGTTAATCCAAAAGAGGCGGGGCTTTTTCTTTCGGAAGAGTTTGGAAACGCTACGGTTTTGGAAAAATCTTATAAAAATTTATCAAAATTAAAAAATGAAAATTCTTTGATAATATTTCCCGGTTTTTTCGGTTATACGGAAAAAGGCGATGTAGCCACTTTCCCAAGAGGAGGAAGCGATATAACAGGCTCTATTTTGGCTAAAGCGGTTAATGCCGATATTTATGAAAATTTCACGGATGTTGACGGCGTTTTTGCAGCATCTCCTATTATAATAGACAATCCGAAACTTATAGACGAATTCACATATAGAGAGATGCGAGAATTGAGCTATGGAGGATTCAATGTATTGCATCCCGAATCTTTACAGCCCGTTTACGAAGCTAATATTCCCGTTCATATATTAAACACGAATAATATAAGCTCCAAAGGAACGAAAATAGTGGCGGGAAGAGATAAGAGTAAAAATCCCGTAGTCGGAGTTGCAGGCGAATCAGATTTTTCATGTTTATATGTAAGCAAATATTTAATGAATAGAGAAGTCGGTTTCGGAAGAAAACTTTTGGAGATAATAGAAAAAGAAAATATACCTTATCAGCATGCTCCTTCGGGAATAGACAATATTTCCGTAATAGTTAGAAATTCGGCGATAACCCCAGAAAAAGAAAAAAGAATATACGAGCGAGTGAGAGATGAACTTAAAGTAGACAATGTTTTTTTCGACCATGAACTTGCGCTAATTATGCTTGTAGGTGAAGGAATGCAGGAGACTATAGGAACTTCGGCTAAAGCTATGCAATCTATGGAAAGAGCCAAAGTTAATATAGAGATGCTAAATCAGAGTATAAGCGAAGCTAGTATTATGATAGGCGTAAAAGAAAAAGATTTAAATAAAGCTATAAAATCTCTCTATCAAACTTTTTTTGAAAATTAAAATAGTTTTATATATTTTTAGGCTCTAATTTTTCTATTATAATTTTCGTATAAAGACATTAAACCGAGTTTTTGTAAAGATAAATCTATGATTTCTATAATCGTTTTATAATTTGTTAATATCCCATGAGAGAGTTCGCTTCTAATAACGGTTAATTTATCATCAAGTTTATTATTCGAATATTTATTATAATTTTCAAGCAAATCGTCAAAGTTAAAATAACCGTATTCGTTCGTTATATTTTTTAATTGATGTTCTGTAAGTGAAATCGATAGCTTATATATTAAATTGGTTTCTATAGCGCAAATAAAATACAATAATTCTTTTTGAGCCCATATCAAAACATGCGCCATATCTTTAATATTGTCCGCATTTAAAACATTATTTTTTATATTTATAATCGATGTGGGTTTTGGACATTTATTTTTTAAAACATTATGATTTATTACGATATTATAATTTGTAAAACAATTATCCAAACATTTTTGCAAATCTTCACCTCCGTTTATTTTGCCTTCGTATTTTATTCTTTTAATGTCGAATATCCAATCCAAAGCGGATTTTACATCTCTTTTTATATAATCTTTAATATTAATTTTAATTTTCGGACTTAAATTCCATACCAAATCGAATTCCAAATTTCTATTATTTTTTTCGTTATTTTCTTTACGATTTTCAAAATAAAAATAATTTTCGTTATCCGATTCGATGTCTTTTAAATATCGCGTATATATAAAATATAATATCATCTCTTCGGATATAATATTTCTTAATTCTTTTTCTGCATAATAATTAATTTGATTGTCTTTAATAAAATCTTTGTATATATTTACTATAGCGGGAAGCTCCATATCGTTTTTATTAAAGTAATTAAACAATATTTCAAATATATCGGCTCTGTCGTTTTTTTGTAAATTCAAATTATTTTTAATTTCATTCCAACCGAGCAATTTATAAATATTTTCGTTTTTTTCATTTACGGGAGAAAATGCAAATTTAGACCAAGTTTTAAAAGCGTATTCTGGATTACTTGAAGTTTTTTTCTTTTTATTAAGATTCGTTAAAATATCTACGGAAGTTAAAGCCATATCTTTTAAATTGTTTAACTTTAATAATTGTCTTATTTCTTCCGAGATGTTTTCATCTGATATTCCGTATTTATATATGATTTTAGTAGCTTCGTTATAAATATTGCCCGCTTTATCAAGTTTATACAAAATTCTTATAAATTCTTTATAAAAAGCCACGCTGTCTTTGTTATGAAGATGAATGTCTTTTATTATAGATTTTCTAACGGTTTTAAAAACCAAATAAGCTTGATTATATCTGCTCCAATTTGGAATTTTATTTTTCAAATCTTTAGCCAAATTATTCGTATTATTGGCATATTGAGAATTTGTGGTTTTAGGTTTCAAATTATTTGCAGCCGTTTCTTTTAATTCTTTTAAATTTAAATCTCCGTTTATAAGTATGGATGTAATTAAAGCTCTCAAATTATGTCTATTTAAACTGAATCTATCGGAATTTTCTTTATTATAAACTATTTTATATATGGAATTCATGCTGTTTTTGGAAGGTTTTACTTTTTTTCTTACATCGAAATTTACGAAATTTTCGCTATCGTTATTCTCGCTCCATATTACGGCATTTCCCGAGATAGTCCAAACATTTTTTCCGAATTCGTTATTATATTTTAAAGATAAAAATTCCATAGCCTCTTTCATAAACACATCTTCGTTTCTAAATATATTTTTTAAAGTTGGAATTATTTTTTTATAATCGGTTTCAAAATTTTTATTTTCGCTTTTTATCGCTAATCGGGTCATTTTTCTATCGATTTTCCCGTTATATTCCCTAGCATTTTTATTGTATTCTTTTATATCTGCAATTTTTTCGATATTATTTTTAGCTATATCTTTCGCTTTAAATTCTTTTATATTTGTTTTAAGGTATTCCACTTTTGGAAAACTATTTATATAACCGTAAAATTTAATTATTTTTTTATAAATATCGGTTTTATAATGGTCGCTTGTTTTTTCTCTTGCCGTATTAAAATAATCCAATTTTTTAATAATTCTTTTTCCCGTAACGGTAGTTTCTTTATTTATTTTATCCGACATTTCCAATTGTTTAATAAATAATTCTTCTTCGTTTGAGGCTATCCCAGAAATTACGGTTTTGGATTTTCCTCCTAAAGAAAAAGACGACATAATATCTTTTACAAAATTTTTAGCTTTTATTAAATCGGATATTTCTTTAATATATTTTCTTTCTGCAAATATGGAAAGTATAATCAAAGCGTATATAAAAGGAACATTTTTAAAATCTTTTTTCATGTCGATTAAATTCATTTGTAAAACTTTATCGATATAACTTTCCTCGATGTCGTTTTTATTTAAAGAAAAATTTTTATCAGCAAAAGATTTCCTTTCTTCCAAAATATGTTTATATTCGCATTCCAAACATATTCTCAAAAAAGAAAATAATTCTCCTTCAAAATTACTGAATTTGCATCTTAAAAAAGTTTCTTCTTTTACATTTTTATGCATCATAATATTTCTAAAATCTCTTAGAAATATTAAAGCGTCTTTATAAGCTTCGTCTATTTTTTCGTTTAAAATTTTTTCTTCATCGAATATATTTAAATTCTCAAATTTAATATATTTTTCTTTAAATTCTATTGGAAGTCTTTTATATTTATTTTTTATAACGACATGAAAATGTTTTTTTGCCGTTAAATCATTAAAATTTTTATCTTCCGTTATAACGGTTAATAAAGGCGTTAAATATTTTTTTATTTTATTTTTATTGTTATCTTTTTTGCCATCTTGCAAGAAATACGACAGATAATATAATTCTGGAATTTTTTTATTTAATTTATCGTTTTTATCGTTACTTTTATAATTATTTTTATAATTATTTTTATTTTTAAATTTATAGTTGTTATAATTTGCTTTCATTGCTATTCTCCCAAAATCTTTTAAAATTTTTATTAAAAACGAATATATTTTATAATAATATTTTTAATATAAAAAGTCAAACTGTATTGAAAAATTACGGAAATATGTTATATTTATAAAAGAATTTTTTAAACATTTTAATACTTTTTAATTATCCCAATAACTTGCTTGATGTAAGAATTGGGATTTGAAATTCTTCATTGAATTTCTCTTTTGTCTCGTTACCCATCTTTATGAAGGAAAGCGAGATTTTATTTGATATTCTTATCATATAAATAGTCTTGTTACCCCACAAAATGTGGGAAAGCGAGATGATATTCTCATGTGAATATCATCCATAAAGTCTCGTTACCCGACTTGACGAAGGAAAGCGAGATTTAAAATTGTTTTTTTTGATATTCGTATCGTCTCGTTACCCTGTAAAATATGGGAAAGCGAGATTACAAGAGTATAAACGATAATACAGCAATGGTTTTGATAACCTACTTAATGTAGGAAAACGGAATCCTTTAGAATAAATTTAAAATTATTTATAAGTTTTGGTAACCTATTTAATATAGGAAAACAAAATTCATTGCATTGTTAGAAGAATTTTTTTGTTTTGATAACCTGCTTAATGTGGGAAAACAAGATTCCCTTTGAATTAATTAAAATTATTTGTAATGTTCTGATAACCTATTTAATATAGGAAAACAAAATATTTGTTTATAGTTGAACTTAATAATTTTATCTCGCTACCCAGCAAAATGTGGGAAAGCAAGATTCTACTTTTATAAAATAATATAAATAAAATAATAAAAAATATATAAAATTTACTTGATTTAATGCTTCTTTAATGATATGTTTTAAAAATTAAAAATGCTCTGTATTTTTTATTAATTTTTATTAAGGTTTTTAAATGAATACTAAACATATATTCGTAACGGGCGGAGTCGTATCGGGGCTTGGAAAAGGAATCACGGCGGCTTCTTTAGGCAGACTTTTAAAATCGAGAGGATTAAGCGTAACTATACAAAAATTAGACCCTTATATTAATATAGACCCCGGAACTATGAGCCCTTTTCAGCATGGAGAAGTTTTTGTAACCGATGATGGAACTGAAACCGATTTGGATATAGGGCATTACGAGAGATTTATAGACGAGAATCTAAATAAATACAGCAATGTGACGACTGGAAAAATATATCAACATGTCATAAATATGGAGAGAGCGGGAAAATATTTGGGTGAAACCGTTCAAGTTATTCCCCATATTACAAACGAAATAAAAAACAGAATATATAGAGAAAACGACCCTAAAAAAACGGATATAGTAATAACCGAAATCGGCGGAACAATCGGAGATATAGAATCGCTTCCGTATATAGAGGCGATAAGACAAATAAAAGCCGAATTAGGTCAAGAAAATGTTTTATATGTACATGTTACTTTAATTCCTTTTATAAGCTCTTCGGAAGAGATAAAAACCAAACCCACTCAACATAGCGTAAAAGAACTTATGCAAAGCGGAATCATACCCGACATTATAGTTTGTAGAACGAATAAACATTTGGAAGATTCTCATAAAGCAAAAATAGCGTTATTTTGCAATTTGCCAAAACAAAATGTGTTTGAAAATTTTGATGAACCTAATATATATAATGTTCCTTTAATGCTTGAAAGTCAAGGGCTTTCCGATGTTGTATGCAAACATTTTAAACTTGAAACCGAAAAGATAGATTTGTCGAATTGGAACGATTTAATAATAAAACAAAAAAATATAGCGATAAAAAACGAAAGAGTAAGAATCGCCATCGTTGGAAAGTATATCGCAATGAAAGACGCATATATATCTTTAACCGAGGCTCTTAATCATGGCGGAATATACAATGACATTAATGTGGATATCAAATGGATTTCGGCGGAAACTTTAGAAAACAATAAAGATATCGAAAATCATTTTAAGGATATAAACGGATTTATAATACCGGGCGGATTTGGAGAGAGAGGAATCGAAGGAAAAATAGAAGCGATTAGATACGCTAGAGAAAACAAAATTCCATATTTGGGAATATGCTTAGGGATGCAATTAATGTGTGTAGAGTTTGCAAGAAATATTTTAGGTTATAAAGAAGCGAATACGATAGAAGTCAATGAAAATACGAAATACCCTATAATAACCCTTATGGAAGAACAGAAAAAAAATATGTTAAAAGGAGGTACTATGCGTCTTGGCGCTTATTCTTGCGAAATTAAAGAAGAAAGTTTGGCGTATAGACTATATAAAAATAAAGTCATAAGCGAAAGACATAGACATAGATACGAATTTAACAACGAATATATAAAAGATATGGAAAACAACGGACTGATTATAACGGGAAAATTACAAAACGGGGAATTAGTCGAAATAGTGGAAGTTAAAAATCATCCTTATATGATAGGAGTTCAATTCCACCCAGAATTAAAATCAAGAATAACGAATCCGCATCCATTATTCGTAGGTTTGATAGATGCTGCTAAAAAATTAATTTAATAAATCAAAATAAATTTATTTGATTAGCCTTATATATTCTTTATCTCTTTTACAAACCGTTCCGATTATAGAGGCGTTTTCTATTCCTTCTCTCCATAAATCTGCGAGCATATTTTCGGCGTTATTTTTATCTATGCATATAAAAAGCCCGCCAGAAGTTTGAGGGTCGAAAGAAAGCATTTTTAAATTATAATCTACATTGCCTTCGGTTAAAATATTATCTCCGACATATCGCATATTTGTAAAAGCGGCTCCGGGTATGCATCCCATATCCATAACTTCGTAGGCTTTGTTAAATAAAGGCAATTTTGAAGCGTTTATCTCTATACAGACATCGCTTGCAAGAGCCATTTTATAAGCATGTCCCATTAATCCGAATCCCGTTATATCCGTAGCCGATTTAACATTATATTTATTCATTATTTTGCATGATTTTTTATTTAAAGTTATCATAGATTCGAAAACATCTTCGATTTCTTTTTCTTTAATAAGTCCGTTTCTCATAGCCGCCAAAGAGCATCCCGTTCCCAAAGGTTTGGTAAGAATTATAATATCTCCGTATTTAGCGTTCGAATTAGCGGTTATTTGATTGGGATGAGCGAAACCTATAACCGTCATACCGTATTTTACGGTAGAATCCGTTATCGTATGTCCTCCAACCACCAATACTCCAGCTTCCGTAGCTTTATCCTGCCCGCCTTTTAAAATATTCGCAAGTATATTTAAAGAATCTTCTTTTGGAAACATCGTTATATTTAAAGCCAATTTAGGTTCTCCGCCCATAGCGTAAATATCGCTTATCGAATTACAAGCAGCTATTTGTCCAAACAAATGAGGGTCGGCTACCACCGGAGGAAAAAAATCTACCGTAAATATTATCGCGTTATCTTCGGAAAGTTTATAAACTCCCGCATCGTCTCCTATATCGACATCCGATAAAAGATTGGAATCCACTTTTGTTTTTAATATAGGCGCTAAAGTTTTTTCAAGCAAATCGGGAGGAATTTTTGCAGAACATCCGCCTTCCAAAGCGCATGATAATAATTCTATATTGTCTTTCATAAATATTTAATAATAAATTTTTAATATAATTATAAAAATATTATTCTGCAATTACGCTTATGGCTTTTTTACCGAATTTATTCGTATGGAATTTTACCGTTCCAGAAGCGGTTGCAAATATCGTATGGTCTCTGCCTATATCGACATTTTTGCCGACATGGAATTGAGTTCCTCTCTGTCTAACTATTATATTGCCCGAAATAACTTTCTGTCCGCCGTAAACTTTAACTCCCAACCTTTTGGATTGACTATCGCGTCCGTTTTTTGAACTTCCGCCGCCTTTTTTATGTGCCATGTTCTCTCTCCTCTTTATACTTTATATAATCGGGATATTCTTTGATTAATTCTTTTATTCCTATCAAATATCCTTCGCTTACTATTCTATATTCGTTTTTTTTACTTTCTTCAAGTTTATCGAAATCTTTTAATCTCAAACTCAAATTGCCGTCTTCTATTTTATAAATCAAATATCCTTTGCCTATTATACTAATTAAAGCTCTATACATCGCTTGAGTAATAGAACTTAAAGCTATACAAACCTCGTAACCTTCGCCGACTTTTTTTAAGCCCGCATGTCCATTAACTACAATATATTCAATAATACCTTTTGCATTATATCTAACATTTACAAACGAAGCCATTAAACTATTATATCTTCTATCGTTATTTTATGATATTTATGTCTATGTCCCGTTTTTCTTCTATAGTCTTTTCTTCTTTTATGTTTTCCTATTATCACCTTGTCGCCTTTCAAACTCTCTACTATTTTTGAATTTACTTTTACATTTTCTACATAAGGAGTTCCAACGACAACGGTTTCGTCGTCTTTCTTTAATAAAAGAGTTTTAATTTCGGGCGATTCTTTTGTATCCTCTCCCAAATATTCTATTAATATATCTTGTCCTTTTTCAACTTTATATTGTTTTCCTTTAACTTCTACTATTGCATACATTGTCGTTTATCTCCATTTTTTATATTTTATTTTTTATCAAATATTTTTATTAAATAATTTTAATTAATTATTTATACATTTGCTTAGCTATTAAATATATTATATTAATATAATTTTGTCAAGCGTATAAATATTGAAAATATTATCATTTATAGTATAATTTTTAAATCAATAAACGGATTATACGACTCGGAGCGTTCATGCGAGATAAAAGAACCATATTAAACGGACATGGAGTAGGCGATTATGTGTCTATTGGAAATTCTTTTTTGTATGTAGATTCCATCAGCACTCCGATGTATAAAATAGAAAAAGAAGATATCGAAGAAGAATACAAAAGATTCGATTTTGCCATAGAAAAATCCATAAAAGAAATAGAGGATATGCAAAAACATGCGGATAATAATATTAAAAATATTTTATCTATGCATATATTGATGCTTAAAGATAAAGTTATTATAGAACAAGTTAAAAATGAAGTCAAAGAAAAATTAATCAATATAGAGCATATATACGACAATATAGTTTCCGATTATTTGGATAAATTATCTTCCGTTAAAGACAAAACTTTATCCGAAAGAGCGAGCGATATTATAGATATAAAATCGAGAGTGATAAGAAATTTAATTCAACCTTCTTCAAAAGATTCAAATCAAATTCCAAAAGATTGCATAGTGATAGCAAAAACTTTAACGCCAAGCGATGTTTTAAAATTCAACGCGATGGGAGTAAGCGGTTTTATAGTTGAAAGCGGAGGATATACTTCGCATGCTTCGATACTTGCAACATCTTTCGGAATATCCACAATATTTAATGTCGTAGATATATCGAATAAAATTAAAAACGGCAAAAAAATAATAGTGGATTGCAAAAGCAATATAGTTATAATAAATCCGAATAAAAAGGATATAGAAAATTATACGATATTAACAGAAAATATAAAAAAATATAAAGAACGGTCGATAATAGACGCTAGAAAAAAAGCGATAACTAAAGACGGAATAGAGATAAAGGTAAACGCCAATATAGATATACCCGAAGAAACCGAAAGTTTATTAAAATACGGAATAGATTCCATAGGTTTATATAGAACTGAATTTTTATATATTTTTTCCGACATCAACGAAGAAGAGAATTCCATTTTTCCAAGCGAAGAAGTTCAATTTAAAGTATATAAAAATATAGCCACCAAAATGAAAGGAAGAGTTATTATAAGAACTTTGGATATAGGCGGAGATAAAATGTCTCCAGCTTTAGGTTTAATGGATTTCAAAAAAGAAGACAATCCTTTTTTGGGATGGCGCGCTATAAGATTTTGTTTATCGAATAAAAATGTATTTAAAGAGCAACTTAAGGCGCTTTTAAGAGCATCCGCTTTCGGAAATATAGAAATAATGATTCCTATGATAAGCGTTTTGGAAGAGTTTACCGAAACTAAAAAATTTATAGAGGAAATAAAATTAGAATTAAAAAAAGAAAATGTAGAATATAACGAAAATATAAAAATAGGCGCTTTGATAGAAACTCCTTCGGCTGCGATTATTATAGATTTAATACTTAAAGAAGCGGATTTTATATCAATCGGCTCGAACGATTTGGTTCAATATATGATGGCTTGCGACAGAACAAACGAAAAATTAAGCGATTTATATAATCCTATAGATATATCGGTTTTGAGAGTATTAAAACATATAATAGATTCTACCAATAATGCAAATAAAAGAATAACTTTATGTGGCGAGATGGGAGGAGTCGCTTTATACACTCCCGTTTTACTCGGGCTTGGAATAAGAGAATTGTCGATGTCGGTCAATTCCATAGCCAAAGTAAAAAATACTATAAGGGCTGTTTCGATTAAAGAATGCGAAGATTTGGTAAACTCTATGCTTGATAAAAAAGACAATAATTTTTCAAAATCAATTTTAAACAATTTTAGAAATAGAATAAATATAAAAATTTACGAAGGTATAAATTAATGCATAAAACAAACGAAAGAAACTATTCGATTATAGTATTTTGTATTTTATTTTTAAATATTTTGGTTTTATTTTCTTGCAAGGTAAAAGATTCTATAGACGAAATGCATAAATTAAGAAGTATAGAAAAAACCGAAGATTACGGAACTTTAAGCGATTTTTTAAAGTCTCTTCCAAGAATGCAACAGGAAAAAGCTCAAACGCCATATAACGAAATAAACACATTTCTTAAAGGAAGAAACGAAATACTCTCTTCAAATTATAAAGACGGTTTTGAAACTTTGGCGAGATTTTTATTCACCTATCCTTCGAGCTATTACGAAAGCGAGGCTTCTTATCTTTTGGGGCAGGCTTTAATTTATATGATAGAAAATAATCCTCTATATGTCGAAGAATTTTACACAAAATTAATATCCGAAGGAATAACGGAAGGCGAGGAAAACTCAGAAGTTACTTCCACTAATCAATCGAACGATTTAAAAAATATTTACAATCAAATGGGAATAATAGAAAAAGACGGAAATTATTCATTTAACGGTTATATATTCGACAGAATAATTCAAGATAACGAAAGTTTATTTCCATTAAAAGATTTCGCGTATTATTTTAGTATAAGACATAGATTTAAAAATATTAATTTTCAAAACGACAAAGAAAGTTTTATAACAAATGTCAATTATTTAAAAAGATTTTCCGACAGATACAGAACGAGCGTATTGCAAGAAAGCATTTTAAACAACAAATCATACTTTCCCGAATCTTTGCCTTTTGAATTAAGCGCTAGAGAAAAATCCGATTACGAAAAAATAGTTCAAACGGTAAAAGAGAGAATCGAAAAAATCAAACCCGCTTTTGAAGAAGATTATTATATAATAGGAAACGGAGTAATAATAAGAGACAGAATTCCCGCCATAGACGGAAGGGAAAACGAATTATTTAAATTATACAATTACGATTTTGTAAAAGTTATTAATAAAACAAATGTTTATAATTCTAGCAATAGAGAAAGAGAAGATTGGGCTTTAGTCAGATACGACACTTATTATGGACCGATAATAGGCTGGAGTTATTTAAGATATATGACCAACGATTTTAAAAATATAGAAGAAGTGTTCGAAAGTTATAAATCTGCTATGAATAATTATAAAAATTACGATTATATAAAATCTGCCGATTATTTCGCCTATGTTTTAAGTCAAGCCGAGACAAATTATTTTACGGATAAATCGGTTTATTTTTTATGGAAGGTAAACAATAAAATAGGAGAGCTTGTAAGTTCAAAAAACAATCCTTATTACGATTATGTTTTAAATTATCCTAATTATTTTTATTATAATACGAATAATTATATTCTTCAAAGTTCAACTTTACTTTATAATTATTTGATTAAATATTTTCCAAGAAGCCCATATAGATTCGTCATAAGCGGAGATAGCGAAGCCGAATATAGTATAGATTAAAAACAAAAAATAAAGCCCTATATTTTATTATAAGGCTTTATTAAATTTTCTTAAAAGCTATTTTTTATTATCCTTGATTATCGTTTTTTTAATTATCGTTTTTTTATTATTGTAACGAAGTTAAAACCGCCAAATCCGCTATATCTTGTGCAGAACATCCTCGAGATAAATCGTTTGCCGGCTTTGCAATTCCCTGAAGCATAGGTCCTATGGCTATACATTTTCCCACTCTTTGCGCTATCTTATATCCTATATTTCCCGCGTTCAAATTAGGGAATATAAGCACATTTGCATTTCCTTTTATTTTTGAATTAGGAGCTTTTTGTTCTCCAACTTTTGGAACTATAGCAGCATCAAATTGAAGTTCTCCGTCAAAAACGAAATTTAGATTGCGGGAATCCAAAATCTTTTTAGCTTCTATAACTTTATCCACCGATTCATGTTGAGCCGAACCTTTGGTAGAAAAAGAAAGCAAAGCCACTCTCGGTTCTTTTCCCGTCATAGTTTTAAAAGAATCAGCAGTGGACTCCGCTATATCCGCCAATTGTTCAGCCGTAGGGTCGGGTATAACTGCGCAATCAGAAAAACATGCTATGCCATCGTCAAATAAAGCCTTATCCGGACTTTCGATAAAGAAAGTGCTTGAAAGCGTTTTAATTCCTTTTTTTAGTCCTATTAAAAATAAAGCCGACCTCAACATCTCACCAGTCGCATAAACCGCTCCTCCAACCATTCCATCCGCTTCGTTATCGGCAAGAATAGCCGCTCCCGTATAAACGGAATTATTAACTATCAATTCTTTAGCTTGGTCTTTAGTCATTCCTTTTTTCTCTCTCGCCTTAAAAAGAAGTTCTATATAACTTTCCGTTTTTGCTTCTTTCTTTGGGTCGAATATTTTTGCAAAATCGTCAATTTCCAAAGAATTTTCTTTCGCCAAAGATTCGATTTTAGCCTTATCTCCCAAAAGTATAACGCTTTTGACAAGTTTTTCTTTTTTTAATATTACCGCCGCTTTGACATGCCTCTCGTCATAACCTTCCGCAAGCACTATAGTTTTTGGATTCGCCTTAGCTTTTTCCCTTAAATTATCCATGAAAGATGCCATAATAAACCCCTATTTAAAATTTTAATGATATTGACATTTTATTATATAAACTATATTTTTGCAAATTTTATTAAAAATACGGTTTTTATAAAATTAAAGAATTAAAAGCTATAATTAATATAAAACTTTTAATAGAATTTGAAAACAAAATATTTAAAATATATCGCGGGCAAAGAAATTTATTTTTATTTTATTTTATTTCAATGCCCGCTTAAATCTATTATAAATTACTTTAAGAGGCGGATTTAAACTCTAAAGTGTAAGTTAGTTCCGCTTTCTCGTTATAACCCGTTAGTCCTTTCCAGACATATTTTATAGTAAAGTCTTTTTTCTCCCCTCTTTTAAGAGTAAAATCTTTATCTACAGTTATATCGCTAAAGCCGTTTTCGTCTTTTACGCTATCGACAACGAAAGCGTCTTTACTTGGGTCAAAAATCAATCGAACTTTTTGAGAGTCTTTATTTGCAACCCATCCGCTATAGTTTTTACCAAAACCAATAGTATCGACAAAATTCAAATTCAAATTGTATTTTGCTATATCGGCTGCCAAATCTAAATATATATCCTTATCCCTTTTTATATCCTCTATTTCGTAGCTTTTGGATTTCGATATATTTATTTGCTCATCCCAATCCAATTTACGCAACTGACTATAGTTAACCACGCTTGGAATGTCATCCATACTCGCTATATATTCTATTTCGCTAGGATAATTGGCGTCATAAACTTTTCCGCCTATTTTATAATGATAAAAGCCCACAGACCTTTTGAGGTCTTTAATCATAGCAACGGCATTGTAGTGCCATGTCCATGCCACTATATTTTTGAAATTATTTACAGTTATGGTTATTATATCTTTGGTAGTTTCGCCACCTTCAAAAATAAAATCATCGTCTATATCTATACCGCCAGACGAATTCGAACCGCCGGTAGTAATATTAGTTTTTATAGGTATATAAGGAGAACGTCCTGCCATCCCGTAAGTCGCTATAGGTCTACTCAAATCATGATAGTTGCCGCCCTCTATTCTCGGTCCGTATCTCTTATTATTTCCTATAGAATCCGAACACCATTTATATATTTCAATATCTCCGTTTGGTTTCACTATTCCAATCGGGTCGTATTCGTAAAAATAGGATGCTCCGCTTACTTTGAAATTTACTCTTCCGCCGCCGTTATAGTCTGCTTCCCAGCCTGCGTCTACGCTTCCCCATTTCACCGGGGCTTTAGGAGTTCCAGCTATATATTGTTTCCATTCTACGGGAACTGCATAAGCGAATACCAATTTTGAATATTTGTCTATAGCTACCAAAAAATTATCCGTATATACAAGCCCCAAAGCCATTCCGTTAAATCTGTAAAAATAAAATCTACTTAATCTATCGCTTTTATTATATCTGCTGTCTGCGGCAAAAAGCGGATTTTTACCTTTATAAAGCCAATATTGAACCGACTTAATAGATTGCCCAGAACCCGAAGTATCTGGTCCGTCATAACCGTATGTGTTATACGAAGCATTTTTAAAATTCCAATTTCCGCTAACTAATTTGTAAGTAGGTCTATTATTTCCATCGAATGAAGCTCGTATTAGCATATTGTCAAAATTCATTGAAAATTTATAATTTGGGTCGTTCCATTCTCCATATTTAAATGGGTCTAAATATACGGTAACCGTGCCGCCTGATGAACCTCCATTTGTTCCAGAATTAGAACCTCCCCAAATAGGAATATTCCCCCAAGTCGGGATTTCGTTAATATAATCGTCATCGGGGAAAATATCGTCTGGCAAATCATCTCCCGGAAAATTATCACCCGGCGAATTGATTTCACTACTTGAACTTTTACTATAATAATATTTTGGATTATATCTGCTTCTACAAGAAACAAAAAATAATCCCAAAATAAATATAAATAAAAACAATTTTGTAATATTTTTCATAATAAAACCTCTTTTAAATTTTTATTTTATAGCGGACAAGAAAAAAATTCAATTGCCCGCTTATATTTTTATTATAATTATAGAATATCCATTCTAACCCTCTTATCATCCATATCGATATAATACAATATACCGTCTTGTATATCCAATCTTAAAACCTCGCCATTATCATCATAATAAACGGCTATACCGTTATTCTCATTAGAATATTTATAAGTATTGGTTTTGCCATTTTTTATATTAGTAATGGTTTTAGCGTCCTGTGAAAATATATTTTCATGCCCGTTTCCGCTATAAGTCGCCCCCGCAACTCTTTCAAATATATTAGTTGACGGTTTATTCTCGTTTGCTTTTTCACAATTATTGATATCGTTCTTTCTCGGAGTAAAACGACTACTGCATGAAACACCAATAATTGGCAAAGCAAAAATTAATATTAATAAATATATTTTTACAATTTTCATAATTGTTAATTCTCCTTTAGTTTTTATTTCGTTTGTTTGTATGCCGGCGAGTTGACTATTCCGCTCGTTTGAGTTCCTCCCGTAAAAGAACCCGCTCCCACAGACCAATATAATATACCGTCATTTTTTCCGCCATGCATATCCAATCTTAAACCCCAATATTTAAAAACTAAACTTCCATCGTCATAAACGGCTCTATCGTTGGAATCCTGCTGAACATAGGTATAAGTTTTGCCATTTTCACCGCATTTCATAGTTTTACCATCTTCAGAGAATTTATAAGTATATCCGCTTCCTTGATAGGTTTCTCCAGCTACTCTTTCGAGGAAAGAAGGACCGGGGTCGGAATATTCGTATATACCCAATATATTCGTAGATATTCCTTTATATAAAGTATAATTATCGTTTTGAAGTCCTACTTGCAAAGAATCCGTTCCATTTATATAAGTCGCGTTATTTTTAAGTATGCTATTTTCATAAACTTTATATTCTTTTTTTACTTCAGATAATTTTCCTTTCCAATCGGTTTCTGTATAAGTTAAAGTTTTGCCGTCTTTAGAAAATGAATAGGTATATAATATTAATCCGTTTCTATTTTTATATTCTCTTCCCTTAATATCGTTTAATAAATCATCCGTATAATAAGGCGATAACCCCGGTCCGCTCTCGCTTGCAACAGCCCTCGAATAATCATGTATGGAAGGAAAGAAAATGTTTGCATTTTTTGACATTTCTTTTTTATATTCTTCATAAAGATTTAATTTTAATTCTTTTTTAACATTATCATAAATCATTACTCCGATAGGGTCGTATTCGTAAAAATTTCTTTTTTCGCCATGCAATTCTACCGCTTGAAATTCTGTCGGATAATGTTGTCCGAAAATGCTTCCCGTTTTGGTAATTTTACCGTAAGCGAAAACTAATTTTGAATAAGTATCGACTGCTATTAAATAATTATTAAGAGGAACAGCCACAGCCGTGCCTTGAAGTCTATAAAAAATAAATCTTTTCATTCTGTCCGATTTATTATAAGTAGAATCGTAAGAAACGAGCGGATTTATTCCCTCATATTTATAGAAATTTGCGGGCTTTATACTAAAACCTTGAGCTTTATTGTCATCTGCGCTTCCATCATATTTATAACCGTTAAAGTTAACATTTTCGATTTGCCAATTTTTTGAAGAACCTAAAAAGAATTTGTAAATCGGAACATTTTGACTATCGAAACTTGCGCCAAAGAAATAATCTTTTATTAAACTTCCGTCAAATTTATAATCTTCTTTATTCC
>CAZUEE010000032.1:0-2175 GCA_964619175.1 uncultured Brachyspira sp.
TATTGTATTGTATTGTATTGTATTGTATTGTATTGTAGGAAGTCCTGTCAAGGATATTGCGACTGAAAAAAGTCCTCCAAAGAGTATTATACTATAAAAAATACAAATTTTTAATAAATTCCCAAATTCAATCATAAACTAAATTATACAATATTTTAAAAAATTGTCAAGTTTATTTTTTATGAATTTAATTTAAAATATTGACAATAATCTTAATTATTAATAAAATGTTAATTAATTTATTTTTATTTAGGAATTTTAGTATGAAATATATGAATCTATATAGAGGTTATGAAAAAAGAAAGGAGTCGATTGATAGAAAAATTTTTTCGATTATAGAAAGAAGTCAATTTATATTCGGCGAAGAATTGGAAGAATTGGAAAACGAACTTTCAAAATATACGGGTGCAAAATACGCCGTAGGAGTTTCTTCTGGGCATGTCGGACTCGTCCTTTCGCTTTTGGCTTTAGGTTTCAATGCGGGAGAAAATCATTCGAATAAAGAAGTTATAGTTCCAGCTATGACATTTTTTTCCACAGCCGAAGCCCCCGCGTTTTTGGGAATGAAAGTGGTAGTTTGCGATATAGATGAATATTTTAATATAGACGCAAAAAAATTGGAATTGTTAATAAATAAAAATACGGCTGCGATTATTCCTGTTAATTTATTCGGACAATGCGCAAATTACGATATTATACTCGATATTGCAAAAAAGAATAATATATTCGTTATAGAGGATGCATGTCAATCTTTTGGAGCGAGTTATAAAAATATAAAATCATGTTCGGGCAAATTGGGAGATATTGCAGTCACCTCATTTTTTCCCGCAAAACCTTTGGGATGTTTCGGAGATGGCGGAATGGTATTTACAAACAATGAAGAATATTATAAAAGCCTTAAACAACTTAGACATCATGGAGATAAAGGCGGAATGATTCATGTAAAACTTGGAACTACGGGAAGATTGGATAATTTGCAAGCGGGAATACTTTTAGAAAAGTTTAAAGGTTTTGAAGAGGATATGAATCATAGAAGAGAGGCGGCTAAATATTATAACGAAAAATTAAAAGATATCGTGAAAGTTCCCGAAGTTGCAGAATATACAAAGTCGGTTCATGCTCAATATATCATACAAGTTAAAGACAATAGAGATGAAGTAAGAAAAAAATTAAGCGAACTTGGAGTTCCAACGGCGCTTTACTATCCGCATCCTATACATTTGGCGCCAGTTTTAATTGAAAAATTGGGATATAAAGAAGGCGATATGCCGAAATCGGAATACGTTTCGAAACATAATATCGCCCTACCTATAGATAACGATATTCTTAAAGAAGAGCAAGATACGGTTATAGAAGCCTTGAAAAAAGTTTTGTAAAGTTTTATAATGAATAATCATATGTTTTATAATAAAGGATTTCGTAAAAGTTTTAAAATAAACCTTTTAAATAATTTTTTATTTTTACGATATTATTAAAATAATAAGTTACATATTTATATAAAATTTAACTATTTAAGGGAGGAGAAAACCTATGAACAAAATTTTAAAAGTTTTCTTAATCTTAAGCGTCGTATCGGTTTTATGTTTCGCTCAAAAGAAACCGAATTCCACCACTAAAAATATAGTGGAATTAACCGAGAAAGGCGCGGGAAAAAAAGTCGGAACTATAAAGGTTACCGAAACCGCAAATGGAATATTCATCGAGGTAAAAGCTTCGGGGTTAAAGGCAAACGCCGGACGAGTGGGATTTCATTTGCATGAGAAAAATTCTCCAAAACCTACTAAAGACGCCGAAGGTAATTTAGTAATAGGTGGAGGATTGGGCGGACATTGGGACCCAGACGACACTCAAACGCATGCGGGACCGAATGGAAACGGGCATAGAGGCGATTTGGATGCTTTGACGATAAACGCGGACGGAAGCATAAATCAAACGGTTGTAAGTTCGAAAATTAAATATTCGGATGTAAAAGGAAAATCTTTCGTTATACATGCCAATGACGACAATTATAAGAATAATCCTGCAAACGGAGGAAGTGGAGCGCGTTTGTATGCTGCCATTTTTTAATTAAATTAGTTAATAAAATTATCTAATTAAAAAGCCTATGCTTGAAAAATAGCATGGGTTTTTTATTGATTTTTACGATTATTATAGTATAATTAACATAATATACTA
>CAZUEE010000032.1:2275-9769 GCA_964619175.1 uncultured Brachyspira sp.
AATATTTAATAAGGAATAATTTAATGAAAAAAATCATTTTAATATCCGCTATTTTGATTATAAGCGTAAGTCATAGTTTATTTGCAAAAAAAGGTTTTGGAGCGGATTTAACTATGCCGCTTGGAGTCGGCGTAGGGTTCTTTCATAACGATATAGGCAAATATCCAAACGGCGGTTTTGAATTTGGAGTATATTTAAAACCTAATTATTATTGGGACTTTTCTTTTATTTCTTTCGGTTTATCTTTAGAAGTCGGTTATCAAAGAGACATTTTCGCCTATAAAAACAAAAATAACAAACAAGGCGGTAGTATAACTTTCGACAGTTTTAGTTTAGGTTTTATTCCAAAAATAGATGTTATATTTTTATCGATAGGATTTGGCGGCGGAATTAAATTGCCTCTTGCAGGAAATAAATTATACAGCGATATTGACGACAAAAAACAATTGGAAAAATATAATTATAAAGAATTGAAAAAAAAATTTGGCGACAATTTAATTATCCCGTATATTAAAGCGAGCGTGGATTTTATGCTTCTTCCAAATTTAGCGCTTGGAATATATATCGCATACGACATTCCGTATATTGTATATAATGAAAATAATTCTGATACGAAAGTTAAATTTTCTTCTTTGGATATCGGCGGACAAATTACATTGAGATTTTAAATATTACCGCTTTTAAAATTTGAAATAAAAATTTTAATTAAAAATTTAAAAAATTAATCTTCAAAAATTGGTTTTTGAATTATCTCTATAGTTTTGTTTATTTTATCGGATTTTCCAAAATACGCTTTGACGAAAGGAATCGAAATTTTTTTATTGTTTTCTGCAAGTAAAATATTAAAAACATAATTTGAAGGCAAACTATAAATATCTACGATTTCTCCGTAAATATTTTTTTCAAAGTCTATTATTTTATAGCCTATTAATTCCGCTTCGTAAAAAGCATCTTCTTCGAGTTTGGGCAAATATTTAGAATCGATATAAATGTCGCATCCTATCAATTCTTTTGCCATGTCGATATTTTCGATACCTTTTATTTGAAAAACGAAAGATTTATTTTTTTTCTTTACTTTAAGAATTATAAATTCTTTGCCATCTATAATAATTGGAGTATTTTCGTTTAAAATAGGTAGAGAGGCAAAATAACTTTTATCATTAAAAGAAATTTCAACCTCTCCTTTTAATCCGTGCAAATTTGTAATTCTTGAATAAAAAATAATCAATTGTCAATAATCTCAAGCATTACTCTTTTACCACTTTTCATGGAAGTAGCGAAAAGAATAGTTCGCAATGCGCCCGCAATACGACCTCTTTTACCGATAATCTTTCCTATGTCGTTTGGATTCACTTTCAACTCAAGAATGGTGCTTTTCTCTCCCTCTATAACTTTCACATTCACTCCATCGGGATCGTCAACCAGTCTTTTAGCCAAAAACTCGATAAGTTCTTTTTCTTCCAACATCGGATTCCTCCTTTATATAATATAATTTATTTTCTCACGCACTCAAGCTTCGCTTTTTTCTTCCGTTTTTTCTACGGGCTCGGAAGATTCAGTTTTGACTTGCTTACGATTTTTGCGTCTTTTTTCAGCGTTTTTCAAAGGTCTCTTTTGTTTACGGTCTATAGGAGCGCCTTTATCTCTTTCCATTATGCCTTCTTTTATAAGAATACTTTTTACCGTATAACTCGGCTGCGCCCCGTTGGAAAGCCATTTTTTTATTCCTTCGGAGTTTATCTTATATAGAACTTCCTTCGCTTTAGGATTGAACCATCCCAACTCTTCAATAAAACGACCGTCGCGTGGGAAACGAGAATCCGTAGCAACAATACGATAATGAGGCTCATGTTTGCGACCTATACGCTTTAATCTTAATTTAACCACTATTTTTCCTCCAGTTTTTATTCTTTAACTTTATATTTAACTTTATAAAATATTATTATATCCTTATTATATCACATTAATTTATTTAAATCATCCATCGACATACCCATATTTTCCAAAGATTTTGCAAGTTTGTCCATTTTTTTTGAACTTCCCATCATATTTTTCATAATAGAAAATTGTTTTATAAGCTGATTTACTTCATAAATACTCTGTCCGCTTCCTTTTGCAATTCTCATTTTTCTTGAATTATTCAAAGGAAATAAAGCCAATCTTTCTTTTTTAGTCATCGATTGAATCATAGCTTTATATCTGTTGAATTTTGCCTCTTCTCTATTTATCAAATCCGTATCTATATTTGTCATTCCCGGTATCATAGAGCTCATTTTACTTATTCCGCCCATTTTAGCCGTAGCTTCTATTTGCTTCAAAAAGTCGTTATAATCAAAATTATTTTCTATAACTTTTTTAAGCATCTCTTCGGCTTCTTTTTCGCTTATAGAGGCTCTCGCTTTTTCGACTAGTTTTACTATATCGCCCATTCCGAGTATCTGTCCGGCGACTCTTTTTGCATCAAAAACATCTATATCTTCCAAATGTTCGCCCGTTCCCACAAATTTAACCGAAGAACCGGTAGCGTATTTAAGAGATAGCGCAGCTCCTCCTCGAACTCCAGAATCGAATTTCGTGAGAATAACTCCATCTATTCCGATATTATTTTGAAAACTTCTTGCCACATCGTAAACGCTCTGTCCAGCCGTAGAATCTACCACTAAAAGTTTTTCGGTAACATTTGTAGTATTTACGACTCTTCTTAATTCAAGCATCATATCTTCGTCTATTTCGAGCCGTCCGGCAGTATCGACTAAAATCATATTATACTGTTCTTTTTTAGCGATTGCCAAAGCCTTTTTGAGTATTTTATAAGGTTTTTTCTCTTTAGTGTCTATATGGCAAGGAACATTAACTTCTTTCGCCAAAACCGAAATTTGTTCCATTGCGGCTGGTCTGTGAACATCCAAACCGACAAGTAAAACTCTTCTTTTTTCTTTATAATATTTAGCCAATTTTGCAGAAGTTGTCGTTTTACCCGAACCTTGCAAACCAAAAAGCAAAGTTATTGTAGTTTTTTCTATAGGCTCTAATTTTAAACCGCTTTCTCCTTCGCCAATCATAGAGATTAAAGTATCGTTAACATCCGCTATAAATTGATTCGAGGGGTCTACTCCCTCCAATTTATTTTTGCCTAAAGCTCTACTTTTTGCATCTTCCAAAAATTTATTTGCAGCTTCTAAAGAAACATCGGCGGAAAGTAAAGCTTCTTTTATAGTTAAAAGACTGTCTTCTATATCTTTATTCGATAAAACTTTCTTACCGCGTATTTTAGAAAATACTTCCGATATAGATTTTGTTAAATTTTCAAACATTGTTACAAACTAACCTTAATATCATTATTTTAATATTATTATATTACATATAAAGCAAAAAGTCTATAGTTAATAATAGCTATTTTTAAAAATTGTATTAAATTTAAATTATTTTATAATATATCTAAAAATAAAAATTTAAAAATAAATAAAAAGTTTAAAAAAGTTGAAATATGAGATTAAATAAATATATATCTTCTTTAAATATCGCAAGCAGAAGAGAAGCGGATAAATTAATTAAAGACGGAAAAGTAAAAGTTAATGGAGAGATTATAACAAATCCTGCAATTCAAGTGGAAGAAAAGGATGAAATTATATGCGATATAGAAAATTATAAAAGCGAAAAAATATATATAAAGTTAAATAAACCTGTCGGATATGTCGTTTCAAATAATAAAAAAGAAGGAAAACCAATCCGCGAATTATTAAACGAAAAGTTAAAAAAATTATATCCCGTAGGAAGATTGGATAAAGATAGCAAAGGACTTATACTTTTTACAAATGACGGAATATTTAGCAAAAAAATAATAGGAGAAAATAGCGAATGCGAAAAAGAATATTATGTAGAATTAAACGATAATATTTTAGATGGCGCTTTAAAAAAACTAGAATTCGGTATATCGTTGGATGGCAAAAAATTAAAACCGGCGATAGTTAAAAGAGTTTCAGAAAATTCTTTTAATATAATACTTAAAGAAGGCAGGAATAGACAAATAAGGAGAATGTGCGAAAATGTGGGTTTTGAGGTAATTTTATTAAAAAGAATTAGAATCGCTAAAATATATTTAAACGAACTTAAAGAAGGCGATTTTGAATATTTAACAAAAGAAGAAATAGATTCTATACTAAATAAATATTGACTTTTTATTGACTTTTTAATATTATAACTTAAAATTAAAATAATACATTTTCTGGAGTTGAATTTTATGGCAAGAAAAGACATTATAAACAGCGTAATCGGAGACGGTTCTTCGTTTAAGGGTAGTTTTATGGTTAAAGGTTCTTTTCAAATAGACGGAAAATTCGAGGGCGATTTAAAAATAGACGGACATTTAATTATAGGAACTAACGGCAGAGTAAAAACAAGCACGATTATTACGGAAAGTATAACCATAGCGGGAACTTTAATCGGAAATATAGACGCTAAAAAAGAAGTTATAGTAATAGAAACTGGAAGAGTTTTGGGAAATATAGAAGCTCCTAAAATAGATGTTGGAGAAGGCGCTATAATACAAGGTGAAATGGCAATTACGGGCGGACAAAAAAAGAATATCAGTAAAGTAGTAGAAGAATCCTTTACGGTTAATAATTCTTCCGAAAGCGCTAATATAAATAATTGATTTGAATAAGGATTAAAATGTCTATAAAAATAAAAACGCAATCCGAAATTAATTTGATGCGAGAGAGCGGACATATACTTGCAAATGTATTTAAAGAAGTCGGCAAAATCGTAGAGGCTGGAATATCGACAAAAGAATTGGATAGATTCGTTTATAATTATATAAGAAAAAATAACGCGAAACCTTCGTTTAAAGGATACGGCAATCCTCCTTTTCCCGCTTCGATATGCGCTTCTATAAATAACGAAGTGATACATGGAATACCGAGAAAAGAAAGAATATTAAAAGAAGGCGATATAATCGGTTTGGATATAGGAGTTTATTATAAAGGTTATCACTCCGACAGAGCTTTTACATTTAAAGTTGGCAAAGTTTCCGAAGAGGCTTCGAGACTAGTAGATACCACGATGGAATCTTTTTTTAACGGAATTAGAGTTATAAAAGATGGAGTTCATGTTGGAGATATTTCTTATGCCGTCCAAAAAACCGCCGAGGATGCGGGTTATTCTTTGGTAAAAGAATTTCAAGGGCATGGCGTGGGGTCTAATTTGCATGAAGAACCTAATGTTCCGAATATAGGCAAAAGAGGAACGGGACCGATATTAAAAACGAATATGGTTATAGCTATAGAGCCTATGGTTAATATGGGACATCATTCTATATTAATAGAAAGAGACGATTGGACTGTGATAACTAGAGACGGTTCTTTATCAGCGCATTACGAACATACTATAGCCGTCACTCAAAACGGAGTTGAAATTTTAACCGCTTTGGAAGATGACGAAATAGTTAAAAAATATATGAATAACTGATTATACCGCCGTA
This sequence comes from uncultured Brachyspira sp., assembly GCA_964619175.1. GTDB lineage: Bacteria > Spirochaetota > Brachyspiria > Brachyspirales > Brachyspiraceae > Brachyspira. The sequence goes on from CAZUEE010000032.1 coordinate 7,755, forward strand.
AATCGTTAATATTTTTAATCTCATAAAATAAAAATGGGGTATTTTATGTCTATACAGCAAATAGAAAAATATTATAACAAAATCAAAGAAGCCAAATTAAGCGGACATGACAGCGAAAGGAATATAAGGAGATATTTTTACGAACTCTTAAAAACTTATACAAAACCGTTAAATATAAAAATCGAAGAAGAAATTAAAGAATACGCTATAGACGAAAATCATAAAACCAAAATAATATTTCCAGACGGAAGAATTAAAAAAGAAAATATTATTATCGGTTGGGTGGAAAATAAAGACGAAAAAGACGATTTGGATAAAGAGAGTAGAAAAAAACGAGACAAACAATATCCTTTGGAAAATACGATTTTTGAAAATTCTAAAGAGCTGGTTTTATATCAAAATCGTAAAGAAGTTGATAGAATAAATATGTCGGAAAGCGAAAAGCTCGATAAAGTTTTGATTAAATTCGTAAATTTTAAACCAGAAGAATATAGAAAATTTCAAGATGCTTTTGGAAATTTGAAAAGAATACTTCCCGAACTTGCTGAAGATTTGAGAAAGTTTTTTAAAGATGATGGAACAAGGGGGATAAACCCCTTGTTTAGGGATAATTTAGACGATTTTACCGAAATGTGCAAAATAAGTATAAATCAAAATATTACCGAAGATATTGCAATCGAAATGATAATTCAACATATGTTAACCCGTGATATTTTCGTTATGCTTTTTCATAATCAAAATTTCCATAGAAACAATATTATATCGAAGTCAATCGAGGATATTTTGGAGAATATAAATCAAAAGAGCGCCGAAATTAGCCAAAAAATCGAGTCTTATATGCATGTATTAAATTCTTATATTTCAAATTTGGATAAAAAAGACAAACAAGATATTTTAAAAACTTTTTACTCCGACTTTTATAAAGCTCTTAATTCTAAAAAAGCGGATGTTCAAGGAATAGAATATACGCCGATTCAAATAGTCAAATTCATGGTTGATGCTTCCGAAAGACTTTTATACGAACATTTTAATAAAAAATTATCGAGTAAAAATGTAAATATTTTAGACCCATGTTCGGGAACGGGAATATTTATGGTTGAAATTATAAATAAAATCAATTCAAAAGATTTGGAATATAAATATAAAGAAGAATTATTTTCAAACGAAATAGATATAATGCCCTATTATATTTCAAATTTAAATATTGAAAACGCATATTATGAAAGAACGAATAATTATAAAATATTTGAAAATATGTGTTTTTTAGATACTTTGGAATTTCAAATAAAATCGGAAAAAACCTCTTTTTTGGGAATGGAAGAATTTAATAAAGAAAATGTCGAAAGAGCGATTAAACAATATAAAAAACAAATAAATTTGATAATTGGAAATCCGCCTTATAACGCAAATCAAAAGAGCGAAAACGACAATAATAAAAATAAAGTTTATATAGATTTGGACAAACGAATAAAAGAAACTTATATAAACGAAAGCAAAGCGCAAAAAACAAAACAATACGATATGTATAAAAGATTCATAAGATGGGCGAGCGACAGAATACATAGCAAAGATGACGGAATAATAGCTTTTATAACCAACAACGCCTATTTGGATTCCAAACAAGATGATGGATTTAGAAAGAGCGTTCAAAAGGAATTCGATTATATTTATATTGTCGATTTGAAAGGCAACGCGAGAAAACGAAACAAAACCGAAGGCGGAAATGTTTTTAATATTCAAACGGGCGTGGCTATTATGTTTCTTATAAAAAAAGCAAAAAATAACAGCAAGAAAAAAGCGGATATAAAATATTATAATGTTGGGGACTTTTTAAGTGGAAACGAAAAATTGATGGCGCTTCAACAAGATATACTCGATTTTGATTTTGAAGATATTATCCCAGACAAAAACGGTAAGTGGCTCAATCAAACGGAAAACGATTTTTATGAGCATATAGCTTTGATTGATAAAAATGTAAAAAATCAAAAAGTGGGTAAAGCGATAGAACAGAAAGC
>CAZUEE010000032.1:9869-18683 GCA_964619175.1 uncultured Brachyspira sp.
ACTTACGAAAATATTTTTGCATATTGTCATGCAATTTTGTCGTCTCCGAAATATCAGAAAAAATACGAGGAGAATTTGAAAATCGATTATCCGAGAATTCCTTTTTATTCGCCGACAGTTTTTAATAAATTTGTAGAACTTGGAAAGAGATTAATAAAATTGCAAACGGAATTTGATAAAGTGGATTGCCATGCCAATAATAACAATGTGGCTTCAGCCCATTGTGTGCAAACTGCGGAGGAGACACAATGGGTTAGCTCTGCGTCCCTTGCGGGAAAAACCCCCTGTCATAATTTGAAAATTGAAAAAGATTTAAAATATATGCCTGAGGGAATAGAAAACCCTAATAAAAATAAATTCTTCGATTTCCTTACGATAAAAAAAGACAAGGCTACTATAATTTTGGATGCAAAAAATAGAATTTCAAATATTCCAAAAAGAGCTTTCGACTATAAAATCGGAACGAGGAGCGCTTTAGATTGGATTGTCGACTATTATAAACCTAAAAAACTTAATCCTCAAAAAGAATTGCATCATAAAACTTTGATTGAAAATAATTTGACAAATTATGATTGGGAAAATATCAGAAAATATTTGTTTGATTTAATTCCTAAAGTTGTAAATATAAGCGTGGAGATTGTGGAAATTTTCGAAGAGTTGGAAAAATTCGATTAAAAAATTAAACGATAATTAAAAAAAATTAATAAATAAAAAGGAATAGGTAAAAATCGTATGAATAATTTAAAAAATAATTTAAAGAATAATCTTGAAAATAATTTTAAAAATCTGGACAAAATTTTAATACTCGATTTTGGCTCTCAATTTACGCAACTTATAGCGCGCAGAATAAGAGAGAAAAAAGTATATTCGGAAATTCACCCTTTCGATGTTTCAATCGATTTTATAAAAAATTTTAATGCAAAAGGAATAGTGCTTTCGGGCGGACCTTCGAGCGTTTACGAAAAAAAAGCTCCAAAAATAAATAAAGCCTTATTTGAAATTGGAATTCCGATACTTGGAATTTGCTACGGAATGCAATTGATAGTTCATTCTTTAGGAGGCAAAGTAGAAAAAGCAAAAAAAAGAGAATATGGAAACGCGGAAATAAAAATAATAAAACATGACGGAATATTTAAAGATGTAAAAAATAGTGTAGTGTGGATGAGCCATGGAGACAGTATAAAATATATCCCGACAAATTTTAATCTAGTCGCCAAAACGATAAATACGAATTATTGTGCGATAGAAAATAAAGAAAAAAAAATTTACGCCATTCAATTTCATCCCGAAGTCGCTCATACGAAAGAAGGAATTAAAATAATAAAGAATTTCTTATTCGATATTTGTAAATGCAAAAAAAATTGGAATATGGATTATTTTATAGAATATGAAACAAAAAAAATAAAGGAAATCGTAGGAAATAAAAATGTAATATTGGGACTTTCGGGCGGAGTCGATTCTTCTGTGGCTGCCGTTTTAATCGAAAAAGCGATTGGAAAACAATTAAAATGCATATTTGTAAACACGGGACTTTTAAGAAAAAACGAAGAGAAAAAAGTTATAGAAGTTTTTAGGGATAATTTTAATATTGATTTGATTTATAAAGACGGAACGAAAAGATTTTTAAATAAATTGAAAGGCGTTAAAAATCCCGAAAGAAAGAGAAAAATAATAGGACATGAATTTATAAAGATATTTGAAGAAGAGGCGAAAAAAATAAAAAATGTCGGATTCTTGGCTCAAGGAACTTTATATCCCGATATAATCGAAAGCGTTTCTTTAAGGGGAAGCTCGGCTATTATAAAGAGTCATCATAATGTCGGCGGACTTCCAAAAAACATGAAATTAAAATTATTAGAACCTTTCAGAGAATTATTTAAAGACGAAGTTAGAAAAATAGGCGAACAATTAAATTTGCCCGAAGATATAATATATAGGCAGCCTTTTCCCGGTCCGGGACTTGCCGTTAGAATATTGGGAGATATTACAGAAGAGAGAATAAAAATACTTCAAGAAGCGGACGATATAGTAGTTGATGAAATAAAGAAAGCGAAATTATATAAAAAATTGTGGCAGTCTTTTGCAGTGCTTTTGCCAATTAAGAGCGTGGGAGTAATGGGAGATAGTAGAACTTACGAGCAAGTTTGCGCGATAAGGGCTGTTGAAAGCGTAGACGCTATGACGGCAGATTGGGCTAAAATAGATTATGAAGTTTTAAAAATAATATCGAACAGAATAATAAACGAGGTTAAAGGAATAAATAGGGTAGTTTACGATATTTCTTCTAAGCCTCCTTCCACTATAGAATGGGAATAAACGATTAAATAATAAAATGTGAAAAAGTAGATAAAATGAAATCCAAATTAAATAAAACGATAGATTTCGATATTAAAAGCGAAAACGGAAAAAAATATTTAAAAAAATGCATTATAGACGATAAAAATATAAATCAATATTTGGTAAACGACATTAAAAACAAAACCATTAACGGCGATAGTTTTTCAGTATTAAAAAAAATAAAAGATAAATTTGTCGATTTGATGATTGTCGACCCGCCTTATAATATTTCAAAAGATTATCATGGATTTAAATTTGGAGAAAAAGACAATTTAAATTACGAAATATATACGAAAAATTGGATTGAATCGATTTTCCCGATATTAAAAGAAACCGCTTCTATATATGTATGTTGCGATTGGAAATCGAGTTTAATAATCGGGACAATTTTATCAAAATATTTCAATATTCAAAATAGGATAACTTGGCAGAGAGAAAAAGGACGCGGCGCAAAATTAAATTGGAAAAACGCGATGGAAGATATATGGTTTGCCACAGTTTCAAATAAATATACTTTCAATTTGGATAAAGTTAAAGTAAGAAGAAAGGTAATCGCTCCATACAGAAAAGAGGGAAAACCTAAAGATTGGATAGAAACCGAAGACGGAAAATTCAGAGATACATGCCCGTCAAATTTTTGGGATGATATTTCTATTCCGTATTGGTCTATGCCCGAAAATACGGCGCATCCCACACAAAAACCAGAAAAACTTATTGCGAAATTGATACTTTCAAGCTCTAATGAAAACGATTTTATATTCGACCCTTTTTTGGGAAGCGGGACTACATCGGTTGTCGCTAAAAAATTAAATAGAAATTATTGCGGGATAGAACAGAATCCTACATATTGCGCTTGGAGTGAAAATAGGCTTGCCCTTGCAGAAAAAGATAAAGAAATTCAAGGCTTTTCAAATAATGTGTTTTGGGAAAGAAACACTCTTATGATTCAAAATAAATTAAAAAAATAAAAATTACCTTTTGTTTTTCTACCGAATAATAAAATAATCTAAATTATTTTATTATATAATATATATTGTATAATAAAATAATTTCTATAAAATATTAATTCAAAGTATTCATAATATATTGTATTTTAGGATTTGAAATGAATTATAAACAAATATCCATCGAAGAATTTATTAAAGATTTTAAGGCTTTTCGTCCGAAAAAACAAACTATTTCTGAATTTGAAAACGATTTAAATCAATTTTTAATTAACGCCAATAAAGAAGATTCGGAAGAATATCAGAAAAATGAAATTAATAAATTTTTAAATAAAGTTTTCGATTACGATTGCAATGTCAAAGGAAAAATAGATTCGTCAATTTACGAATACGGAGAGACAAGAGTAATTTTTGAAACGAAAAAGATTAATAATAAAGCGGAGTTTATAAAAGAAAATTCCAGCAATTTAGAATCAAAAGCTTTTTACGAATCGATTTTATATTTTTTGCGAGAAAATATTACAAATAAAAATAACAATATAACTTTTATAATTTTGGCGACCGCGGAGATTTTTTATATCATTGACGCTAAAAATTATTTGAATAATTTTGCGAAAAATAAAGATATTATAAAATCATTTAAAAATTGCGAGGAAAACGGAGGAACTGATAACAGCACTTCAAAATTCTATGAGGATGTTAAAAATATTCTTCCAAAAATTGAAAATGAAATTTCTTATTTATGCGTAGATTTTAAAAATATTTTATATAAAGAAAAAGATAAATTGGGCTTATTATATGTTTTACTCTCTCCGCAAGTTTTACTAAAGCGAATTTCGTATATTGATGCAAATACTCTTAATGTGGAATTTTATAACGAGCTTTTATATATTTTGGGACTTAAAGAAAGCAAGGAAAATGGAAAAATTGAATATAGCGAAATTAAAAATACTTTTTACGATTCTATTTCAAAAACTTTCAAACTTGATAAAGATAATGATTTTGAAGATATTTTTTCTTTGCTAATAACTTGGAATAATAGAATTTTATTTTTACGACTTTTAGAATCGATGCTTCTTAATTTTGAACATATTGAAAATCCATTTTTAGATTTGGAATATTTGCCCGACTTTAATAATTTGAATATTTTATTTTTTGAAGTTTTGGCGAAAAAAGAAGACGAAAGAACGAATATACCTAAAAAGTTGGAAATCATTCCTTATCTTAATTCGAGTCTTTTTGAGAAAAAGGAATTGGAAAGAGCTGGAAATGAAATTAAATTCTTGCAGTCGAATAATTTGAAGATTTATCAGAGTTCGATTTTGAAGCGAGATAAAAATTTTAGCGTTAAATATTTGAAGAATAATAAAACGGAAGAATTGCCATTGCTTAAATATTTATTTTTATTTTTGCATGCTTATGATTTCACAACGACATCGCAAGATTTACAAAACAATGTCAAAACTAATTATGATAAACTTATCAATTCGGCGGTTTTGGGACTCGTATTTGAGAAATTAAACGGTTATAAGGACGGAAGTTTTTATACTCCGAGTTTTATTATAAATTATATGTGCAGGCAAAGTTTGGATAAAGCGGTTATTGAAAAATTTAATGTTTTGTTGGATTGGGAATGCAAAACGATAGACGATATTCAAATTTCACTAGATAGATTTATTACGAATAAAGATAATTTTGACAAAGCGATTAAGATTTTTAATGAAATTAGAATATGCGACCCTGCGGTTGGGAGCGGACATTTTTTAGTTTCCGCATTGAACGAATTATTATTAATAAAATATAATTTGGGTTTGCTTATAGACGAGGACGGTAAAAAATTAAAAGATATTGATTTGAGACTTAAAAACGATGAAATAGTGATAAAAGATTCTGAAAATAATATTCTAAATTATAAGCGTCCAAAACATGAAAGGACGGAAGCTCATAAAATACAGCGAACGATATTTTTTGCTAAAAAAGAAATCATAGAAAATAATCTTTTCGGCGTGGATATTAATCCTAATTCCTGCGAGATTACAAAACTTCGTCTTTGGATAGAATTATTAAAATATAGTTATTATAAGGATATAGAAAATAAATATTTGGAAACTTTACCGAATATTGATATAAATATTAAATGCGGGAATTCTTTGATTTCTTATTTCTACATTAATCAGAGTTTAAATCGTTATCCGAATATACAAGATAAAATTTTGGAATATAAGGAATTGGTAAAAAATTATAAAAACGGCGTTTATAATAGCAAAAATGAAATAGACGAAAAAATAAAAGAATTGCTTGAAAATTTTAGGACATTTTGTCTTAATGATAAATTTTTTGAACAGATGAATAAATTTGACAGATTATGCAAAGAATATAACGAAAAATACGGAAATTATTTGGTTAAGGACGATAAAGATTTGAAAAAATATTTCGGGCAGAAAAATCTTTTTGCAAGCCAATTTGACGAAACGGAAGCTAAAAAAGATTTTGAAATATTGATTAAAAAATATAACGACATTTTTAATTTGGAAGCGAAACGTCCTTTTGAATGGAGATTTGCATTTCCAGAAGTTTTGGATTATGAAGGCAATTTTACGGGATTTGATTTGATAATCGGCAATCCTCCGTATATAAGGCAAGAAGAGATTAAAGAATTGAAGCCGAACCTTGAAAAACTTTTTAGCGTTTATAAAGGCACAAGCGATATTTATACTTATTTTTACGAGCAAGGATTTAAAGTTTTGAGAGATAACGGAATTTTAAATTTTATAACTTCAAATAAATTTACAAGAGCGGGCTACGGCGAACCTTTGCGAGACTTTTTACTAAAAAATACTTCGATTTTGGAATTCGTAGATTTGAACGGAATAAAAGTTTTCGCTTCGGCAACGGTAGATACAAGCATAGTAATGTTTAGAAAGAAAAAACCGAATAAATCACAAGTCGTTTTGTATGCTAATCCTAAAGATAATAATTTGGATTTTTTGGAATATAATAAAATAGAACAAAGCGAACTTAACAAAAACGCTTTTATTTTCGGCGAGAGTAAAATTTTAAATTTGAAAAAGAAAATAGAAAAAATAGGAATTCCATTAAAAGATTGGGATATAAATATTTATAGAGGAGTTGTGACGGGATATAACGAAGCGTTTATAATTAATGAGGAAACAAAGAATAGATTGATTAAAGAAGATAAAAAATCTGCAGAATTGATAAAACCTTTATTGAGAGGAAGAGATATTAAAAGATATAGTTATGATTTTAAGAGCTTATATTTAATATGCACTTTCCCAGCTTTAAATTTAGATATAAATAATTATCCTGCAATAAAAAAATATTTAAAAAGTTTTGGTAAGAGATTGGAACAAAGTGGAGAGGCAGGTTGTAGAAAAAAGACGCCTAATAAATGGTTTGAAATTCAAGATATAATAGCTTATTATAAAGAATTCAATAAACATAAATTAATTTATCCAGAAACTACGATAAGTCCTAATTTTTATTATGACGATAAAAATTTTATTCCAGATAAAACTAATTTTATAATGACGGGAAAAAATTTAAAATATATTATGGCAGTTTTATCCTCTAAAATAGGTTTTTATATATTCTATAATTTCTATTCTAAAATAACGCTTGGCAGCGCAGCTTTTCAATATAGAGAAAATTCTTTAGAGCCATTTCGCATTCCTAAAGTTGATAAGAAAATGGAAGATAAAATTGTTAGTTTGGTGGATAAGGTAATTGAAGGCAAGAAAAACGGGATTGACACAAGCGAACTTGAGAGGAAAATTGATGGGTTGATTTATAAGTTGTATAATTTGAGCGAGGAAGAGATTAAGATTATTGAAAATAAATAAACTTTCTATAAACTAAAAAGCTATGAATTCTGCACGGAGTTGTTTTTTTGTCCACTTTTTTTACAAAAAAAGTGGTAGCTTTTTTGGTTCTTTTTTTCTATAAAAAAAGAACTTAACTTTTAATACTTGACTGCATTATTATTCATTGTATTATTATAAAATGCTTAAAGAAAGTAATAAAAATAAAGAAATTAATAAAAATTATGATATTGATAAAATTTTGAAAGATTGTCAAAAAGCGATATCGTATAATTTTAAAAACGAAGAATATTTATTAGAGGCGATAACTCACAGAACTTTTGCAAACGAAAACAAATCTAATAAAGAAAAAATAAAATATAATCAAAGACTCGAATTTTTGGGAGATTCCGTTTTGTCTCTTATAATATCGGATTATCTTTTTAAGGAATATCCAAACTATAAAGAAGGATTATTATCGAAAATAAAATCTTCTTTGGTTTCTTCTCAAATGTTGTCTAAATTGTCTAAAGATTTGAAATTGGGAGATTTTATTTTGCTTGGAGTGGGCGAGGAGGCTTCGGGCGGACGATTTAAAAAAAATACGCTTGAAGATTTATTCGAGGCTGTCATAGGGGCTATATATTTGGATTCTGATATTGACGATGCGAGAGAATTTATAATAAAAGTCTATAAAGATAAATTGGACGATTTGAATATTAAGGATTTTTATAAAGATTATAAAACTATTTTTCAGGAAATAATTCAAAAAAAATATAAAATAAATCCCGTATATCAAACCGAAGAAATTGAAAATAATAAGTTTAAATCGGAAGTTTATGTCAATAATAAAAGCTATGCTATAGGTTTTGGAAGCAGTAAAAAAGCATCCGAGATGGAAACGGCTAAAAACGGTTTGGATTATATAAAAAAGGAGAATATATGAATAAAATAATCGTAGCGCCATCTATATTAACGGCGTCTTTTGTAAATTTGGAAAAAAGTATAAAGGAACTCGAAGAAGCGGGATGCGATTATTTGCATTTGGATATAATGGACGGAGTATTTGTTCCTCAAATAACTTTCGGAGCAAAAATAATTTCCGATATAAAAAAAATAACCAAAGTTCCTCTGGACGCTCATCTTATGATAGTAAATCCCGAAAAACATATAGACGATTTCGCAAAAGCTGGAGTTAATATGATAAGCGTTCATTTTGAAGGAAATATTCATTTGCATAAATTGATTATGCAAATAAAATCTCATAATATAAAAGCTGGAGTTGTTTTAAATCCTCATACGAGCGTTGAAAATATAGAACCTATTATAGACTATATCGACAATATTCTTATAATGTCGGTTAATCCGGGTTTTGGAGGGCAGAAATTTATCGAAAATTCAATTGAAAAAATAAAAAAAGCGAAAAAACTTATAGGGAATAGAGATATATTTTTATCGGTAGACGGTGGAATAAATTTAAATACTTGCGATAAAGTAGTAGAAGCGGGAGCGAATTTTTTAATTTCGGGAAGCGCTATAATAGATAGCGATGATAAAAAATCCGTCATAAATAAACTTAAAGGAAATTAATAAATAAAAAATTAAAAGATAAAAATAAAAAATAAATAAAAAATAAATAAAAAATATTTACGGGAGATTTAATGTTAAAAATAAGCGTATCTGGAATAAGAGGAATAATAGGAGACGATTTAAAT
>CAZUEE010000033.1:0-18557 GCA_964619175.1 uncultured Brachyspira sp.
TATTTGAACCGAGAGCAGAAAATCAAAGCGAAGACGATGAAAACGCTATAATTAGAGTTATAAAAGTTATTACTTCTACTTTGGGATTGGCTTGGGTTAATGAAAAAGAAAAATTACATATAACCGATATAGGAAAACAATTATTAGAAAAATCAAATTACGAAGAAATAATATTTAATCAAATAAGAATATTTGAATTTAATAATTTTAATATTACAAGAAGTAAAGATAATATTAGAGTATTGCCTATATTTTATTTAGCCAATGTTTTAATAAAGTTAAAAGACAAGCATTTAACTAAAGACGAATATTGCCTATTTATAGCTAAAAAATTAAATAACAACGAAATAAAAAAAATCTATAGACGAAATAGAAAGATATAGATTATTAAACGATAAAGATAAAGAAAAAATAAAATATTATTTAAAAGCAAAAAACATAAATAATATAAAAAATAAAAAAAGAAAGTCTATATTAAATACTATAGAATTAGACAGCAGTTATGCTTTTAATTTTTTTGCTTCTTCCGATTTATTTTATATTAAAAATTCAAATATTTTTATTAAAAATAAAAAACAGTTGGAGATATTTTTAAATGATTGTAAAAATGGCAGTATATGGATAGATTTTAAAGAAAAGAAAGATTGGTTTTATTATTATGGAAGCGACTATAAAAATATATCCGCTATAGAATTTGCTTTAGATTATTATACCGATATATCGGATGTGGATAATGCGTTAAATATTTATAATTACTGTAAGAAAAATAAAATTAAAATAAATAAAAATATAGTCGCTATTTCAGAAAAAGAATTTAAATCCGTTTTAGTCGATGAAAAAATATTGGAAGATTTTTTAGAAAGGCATATAAAAGAATTGGAAAAAGGATTAAAATTGATAAGAAGGCAATATCCCACTATATCTGGTCCGATAGATTTATTAGCCATAGATAATAAAGGGAGAATGGTTGTTATAGAACTAAAGAAAAATAGAGTTTCCGATAAAGTTATAGGACAGGTAGCTCGATATGTGTCTTTTTTGGAAAGAGAACAAAACAAAGAAGTAAGGGCTATCATAATAGGCAAGAAAATAGACGATAATATAAAATTAGCCGTGAATGTTTTAAAGTTTCAAACCGATTTATACAATTTCGATTATAGGGTTAATTTTGAGAAAGTAAATTAATATCTTAAACAAAATTTTTTAATAAAAATTAACCGTTCTTGTAAGATTTACTGACTTATTGTCAAAATCCGTAACCTCCGCTTTAAAAATATATCTTCCTTTTTTTGGTATAAAACTTCCGCCTCTGTAAAAATGCGAATCCACTCCGTAAACTTCTTCAAAAGTATAATTTGGAGCTATATAATATACATTGTCCCGCTTTATAAAATAAGTAAAATCATAATCTCTTATAAGTTCTTCGTTCATATATATTTTAACTCTTTTAAGTCCCATAGGTATGCTGCCGAGCAAATCGTAAGCTCTAACGAATAGCCTTAATTCTCCGTTATATCGCATGGGCATTCTGTCTTTTATTTGAATTAATCTGTTTTCGGTTCTTAAATATATTCCATGTATTAAAGGATTTTGTTCCGAACCTTTTGAAATTTTTAAATATTCCAAAGGGTCGACTACCAATCCTTCGTTTATATTTTCTATGGTTAAATGCAAATGAGCACCGCCAGACCTTCCGCTGTTTCCCGTTAAAGCTATAGCGTCTCTTTCGGTTACTTTTGCAAAAGATTTTTCTATAGTTCCGTTTTCTATATGATAATAATAACTTCTTATGCTATTCGGATGTTCTATTATAATAGTATTTCCCACTCCGTATAATTGTCTAGTCGGGTCTTCTTCTATATCCGAATAATATACTATCTCGCCGTCTGCAATCGGGTATATTTCCATTTTACTTCCGCCAAAATCCACGCCGTTGTGAAAATGGTCCGTTCTAAATTCTCCAAAAGTGCTTGTGATTCTTATTTTATTTTCGTCAATCGGTATTCTGCCAAATAATACAAAAGATAAAATAAATAATATAATTAATATGTTTTTTATCATAATCTTACCCTCTTATATGTATAAATATTTTTATCGCTTACTATCATATATTCGTTTTGCTCGCTCGATATATCTAAATAATAAACCCATCCGTCTATCGAATTCTCATAAATAATTTCTTTTAATTTATTATCGTAAATTATAATCATGCTACTTCCGTCTTTGGATAAACTCATTATTGTAGTATTCGTTTCGCTATTTAATTTCATGTTAATCGCGTTTTGCATATTATACTTTTCTATATTTATTATATCCTTTTCTTTTCCGTTATTTAAATTATATAATATAATATCTCTATCTCGCAACATGAAAGCCGTCATAGATTTTTCGCTAACATAAGCCGAAACATGCCTTCGTCTATTTAATCCCGTTTCAAAATACCATAAAGTTCCGCCTTTGGAATCGTATAAACTTATATACTCTGGTCTTATTCCGCTTATGGATAATGCAAAACTTCCGTATTCGCTTATCGCTACGGATTTTATTATATTTATTTCACTTAATACCGAAGAAATTGCAAATCCTAAACTTCCGTTTCTGTTTATATAGGCAATATCTCCGCTTGAAAATCCCGCTATATAATCTCCCGTATTTAAGGCAAAAGCTCCGTCCGTTATAATCTCTCCGTATTGAATATGCGAACTTAAAGAATTATTGTCGAAATCGAACATTTGTATTTTTGAATTATCGCTAGAATGATAAACCGTTCTGTTTGCATAAGGCGACATTTCGGGATAAATGGAAGTATTCGTTCTCCATAAAATAAGCCCGTTATTATTGTAGGCGTCTATATAATTTCCGTATCTTTTGTAAATAATAAAATTTTCGTTATTTAATGAGGCAAGTTCTCCTCTCGATAAATTTGTATAATAAATTGTTGTTCCGTTTTTATTAAAATAATGTATCATCTTTTCTGGACTTGAATAAAAATTATGTTTGAAATTTCCTTCTATATTAAAATTATTGTCGAGTGAAGGAGTTTCAACGGAAGATGTCGATTTGCTCCAAATATTTATAATATTATATTCTTCATTTAATCTATTCGTTCCGAAAAAAAATATAAATAATATTACAAATATTACCGCACTTATTAAGGTTAAATATTTTATAAAGAAAGGTTCTATTTTATGTATATTTTCAGGTTCTATAATTAATTTTTCTTTTTTCTGCATAATTATTCGATTAACATTTTATAATATCTTCTGTAAAAGAATTCTTCCAAAACACCGCTTTTCGTTTATATACGGAAAATATTCTTTATCGCTAAAAATTTTATATCCTTTTTCAAGGATACCGCTTAACATAGGATAAGCCGATACGGCAAACGGTTTTTTATAATCGCTTGGAATATAATTATTATTAACCAGCAGTATTTTAGAATCGTCATATTTTTTATATTTTTTCGGTATATCTTTCAATGGCATTATTTTTAAATTTTTATATTTTGGGCGATTTTTTATTTTGAAATTCGTATACCAATGCCCAGAAGCCATTGTTAATTGTTTTTTAGGAGTTAGAAAATAATCTACTCTATTATAGCCTGCCCATACCAGATTATCTTTAAAATACGGTATATAAGCTGGAGTTAAAACATTTGTAAAATTTGATATTATAATAAATTTTTTACCGCTATTAATCAAAATTCTCCAATAATCTATAGCTCTTGAAAACGGAGGATTCGTGCATACAATATCTGCTTCTTCGTTAAGAATTTTAAGCGATAAAGGGTCGTCAAAACTTCCGCTATAATTTTTAGGAAAATCTTTTCTTTCGCTGAAACCGTCTTTTGTAAATACATACGCTTTTGAACCTTGATTAAATAAATCTACAGGTCCGTCATAATGAGTGCATATTAGTTTTTTTAATTTAAGTTCTATAAAATTTCTTAAAAAATATAAAGCGAACGCCGAAGTATTTCTATCGTCATTATCAACGGCATCGTCACAATTGCAGAAAACGACTTTATTTTTCCAAATTCCTTTATCATACATAGACAATTCTTTTTCAATATCTTCTATGCGAGTATAAAATTCATCGTTATTTACTTTTTGAGCTTTTTGAAGTATATCTTTTCTCGATAAACCTCGTTCTTTAAGGGAAGGCGTGGTTTTCTTTACTATTTTAAACTTTTTATCAACTTTATTGTCCATTTTAAGTAGAATTTCTTTTTTAAATAATTTATTAGATTTAATAAATTTAATATAGTCTTCAAATAAAGGCGAATTATAAAAATATATTTCTTTGCTTTTTTCTTCTCTAAGCGTGGCAAATTTTTTCTTTATCTCGTTTTCTACTTTTGTCATATCTTTTACTTCGCAACAAAATAGATATTTGTAAATGTTTTCTTTAGATTTTCCGGTCATATTGTTATATTCTTTTAACCTTCTTTCCAAATCGTTTGTCTTGCCTATTTTACATTTTGAAGGTTCTAATTTCGCTTGAACTATATAAATATATTGCTTTTTCATATTTTTATATAATAACATATTAAATTTATTTGTCAAGTTATGTAATATTTACTTATTTTATTCTAGTTAATTTTTTTGCATCAAATGAAGAGTTTTTTTCTAATATGCTTAAAGGGTCAAAAGTCATATTTCCCGCTCGCATCTCCCAATGGCAGTGAGGTCCCGTAGACATTCCCGTAGAACCTATTAAACCTATTATCTCCCCTTGTTTTACATATTTTCCTTCTTCGGCTATCAATTTAGACATATGAAAATAACTGCTATACACTCCCTCGCCATGGTCGATTACTACGCAATTTCCCCTAACGAAAAGTTCTCTTGAAATTCTCACTATTCCGTTATTTGCGGCAAAAATCGGAGTGCCGTTCGTATTCGCTATATCGAATCCTTGATGATATCTTGCATAATCTTTCGTATATCCTCTGAATGCGCCAAACTGCGAAGAATGTCTTCCTTGAGCGGGCATCATATAAACTTTATCCGCATAATTTGTCGGAGTATAAGAAATATATATTTTTCCGTTAAGAAGCTCCCTTTCTTCTTTAGATTTTTGAGGATTGCTTATTATATTTGTCATAGTCGAAGTCACGCCCTGTATTTGTTTAGGTTTCGGAGGAGGCGGAGTAAAATTCAGTTTTATATCTATCGACAGATTTAATAAAGTTTTGTCTTTTAATTCTATATTGCAAACAAAATTGTATTTTTCATCTTGAGCGCCAACATATATTCCAAATACACTTTTATACACTTTAATTCTACCGCCCGATTTTTTCACTTCAAAAAATTTTACTATCGGTCTTGCGCTTCCCAATAATTTCGAATCTTTTATTTCTATATCTTTTTTGCTCGTTATAAAAATATTTCCCATTTTTCCCGCATAAAGAGGAACGGGGTCGGCGTATACTTTTAAATCGTCATCATATTTTTTAAATTCTGCCAAAGATTTGAAAGATTTATTTCTTATGTAAATAGCTCCGTTTTTTAATTCGACGTTTTTTGAAGTCAAATTAACTTTGCCGTTATTTGCCATATAATAATATTTACCCTTTATATTTATTTCCACAAATCCGTCTTTTCCCGTTTCTACTATATCCTTATCGTATAATTTACTTTTGGAATCTAAATTTATTTTTTTACCATCTCTTATGACGCTAATATTTCCAATATATTTAAATTTATATTGAGGATATAGATTTATTGATATAACAAATATAAATATAAAAACGAATTTCATAATACAAACCTCAATTATTTTTTATATCCCAATTGGTCTAATTTTATAAGATGCTCTTTTATATCCTTATTGGAAGGGGCTATTTCAAAGGCTTTAGTCAAAAATTCTTTAGCGTTCGCTATGTCATTTTTTTTAAAAAAAGCCCAACCTAAAGAATCCAAATAAGCTGGATTTTCTGGGTCCGTATCTAAAGCTTTTTTTATTTCGTTAATGCCTTCTTCTATATTGATTCCGCTGTCCGCCAAAATAAATCCGAGCGAGTTTCTTGCATTCGCACTTTTAGAATCCAACGCCACCGCTTTTCTTAAAGAATCGATAGCCTTTTTGATATTATTTTTTTTATAATATATATAACCTAATACAGAATATATTTGAGTATTTTCTATTCCAGAAGCGAGAGCGTCCAACAATTCGAATTCGGCTAAATCATACATTTCTTTTACGGCATAAATATATCCGACTATAATATGAGCTTGCATGATTCTCAAAGGGTTATCGAGTCTTCTCATTATTCTATCGAATGTTTCGAGAGTTTTGTCATAATTTTGAATTTGAGCGTAAGCCAAAGCCAAATGATATCCAGATTCTATATCGTTTTTATTTTCAAAACTTTTTTCAAGCGAATCTATAGCCTCTTTATAATTTTCGTTTCTAAATAATTTTATTCCCTCTTCAAGTTCGGTTTTACCCGTCCCTATACTCATAAATTCTCCTACAATTTATAGTATTAACATTTTATATTTAAATTAAAAAATCTCAATATTTAATTAAAAATATCGTTTAAACAAAAAAATTGATATTATTCGTTAATAAATATACAATTTTTCATGTTTTCTAAATTAAGAATTTATAATAATTTGGAATTATTAGGAGTTATTAAAAATGAGAAGAAAAGATTTTATTTTTGAAGACAAAAAAGAAATTGAAAACATGCTAAACAGAATAGAATTTGGAGTAATGGCAATTCCTTCTAAAATTCCCTATGCCGTTCCTATAAGTTTTTGCTACAAAGAAGATGAAATATATTTCCATGGAGCGATGGCTGGCAGAAAACATGAAATATTAAAAAATAACCCCGAAGTTTCTTTTAGCGCGTCTAAAGTTTATTCTTATATTCCTTCGAGTTTTCTTAACGGGAAAATGATTCCAACACAATTTTTCTTTTCGGTTTTTATAGAAGGAAAATTTGAAGTTATAAACGATTTTGAAAAAAAGAAAAAAATATTACGCGAATTGGTTAGAAAATACGAACCGGATAATATAAATATGTCTATGGAAAAAGGACAATTTAAAGGTTCTGAAATCGGAACTTTTGTGGGAGTTATAAAAGTTTACAATATGACGGCAAAAGCAAAATTCGGACAAAATATGGACGAAAATAATATAAATATCATAATAAACGATTTAAAAAATAGAAATACAAAAATTGATATCGAAACTATAGAGATGATTAATAAATTGAGAGATAAAAATATATAAGTTTTAAACTATCAATTTATTTAATTTTAAGTTATACTATTAATCAGTTAATTTTTAATTTTGTAGATTGGTATTTATGTTTTTTAAGAAAAAATCAAAAGAAGAAATTTCTCAAACCGCCAAAAATTTTTTTGATAATAACAAAGAAAATCCTTCCGAAATACGAGCGGTTAGTCTTACCAAATTTTATGGTAGGCGAAAAATAATAGAAAATATATCTTACAGCGTTAAACAAGGCGAGGTTGTAGGACTTTTGGGACCAAACGGAGCGGGAAAAACCACAAGTTTTTATATTACGGTTGGATTTGTTACGGCTACCAAAGGAAATGTTTTTTTAAACGATATAGAAATAACCGATTTGCATATGTATAAAAGGGCGCAACTTGGAATAGGATATTTGCCTCAAGAAGCGTCAATTTTCAGAAAATTATCGGTTGAAGATAATTTGCTTGCGATTTTGGAATATAACAAAACTTTAACTTCGAAAGACAGAATGTATATAGCAGACCAACTTTTGTCGGAATTTAATATAACTCATGTGAGAAAACAAAAAGGATACACTCTTTCTGGAGGCGAAAGAAGACGATGCGAAATAGCGAGAGCATTAACGGTAAATCCTAAATTTATTTTGCTTGACGAACCTTTTGCAGGAGTAGACCCGATAGCCGTTATAGACATACAAAATATAATAGCAGCATTAAAAGAAAAAGGTTTAGGAATTCTCATAACCGACCATAATGTTAGGGAAACTTTAAGAATAACCGACAGAGCGTATATAATGGGAAACGGTAAAATTTTAGTTCAAGGAACGCCAGAAGATATAGTTAATAACCCATTGGCTCGTAAAGTTTATTTGGGCGAATCTTTCAGTATGTGATTTTTGTTTAAATATTATTTTTTATATATCGTATAAATATAGTCATAAAGCCGTCTTTTTTATATTCGGTAGTAGATTTTATTTTAAAGAAATTTTCTAAAAACGGTTTTCGTCTAAATATCCATTTTGAAATATAAAGATTAAGTATATATAATATTTCATAAAATCTACCCTTAATATAGCGTATCTCTGGATTTAAATTAAATTTTTTAGCCATATTGCAAAGAAAATCAATGTTATAATGCCTATGTTTTATAAGGAAATATGCAGGGTCAAAAATTATACTTAATATATGATTATTTGGAGTCGATAAGTAAAGTTTTCCTTTTGGTTTTAAAACTCTTGCAATTTCGCTAAATACTATATTTTCTGTATTTTTTGGCAAATGTTCTATAACATCAAACATACACACTGTATCGAAAGTATTATTTTCAAAAGGAAGATTTAAAGCGTCACCAACATAAAACAAACATCTTTTATCTTTAAAAAAATTTTTCAAATTGTTTATTTTATCCTCGCTATTTTCTAAACCCGAAAACGATTTAGGATTATATTTAAGAATATTGTATAAAAACCATCCAAACCCGCATCCTATTTCCAAAACATTTTTATTTTCTATATCGGTTTTATCTATAAAATAGTTTGATATATATTCCGTTCTTCCTACCAAAATATCGTTTGGTTTTTCATTTGCAATATTTTTCATAAAACCTCTTTATTATTAAAATAGAATTGTCCGATACGCCATTTGAACGATTGCAATATAGATAAAAGAGTATCTATTAGATAGAAAATTATAAAATATTTTATACTAAATTTAGCTAAATAAATTTGTTGACGGTTGACCTGTCAAAATATCATTTACTAATTTGATTCTCATAACGATTTAAATTATACGATAATAAAAAATTTTGTCAATAATTTATAAAATGCATTTTCTCTAAAAGCAAGCATGCAGTTTAAAATGACAATAAAAAAGACGACGCATTTTCCTGCATCGCCTTTACATTATTCTTATTATCTAGTCGCTTAAAATATTATTTAACTTTTTTCATCTCTATTGGTCTACTCCAAGTGTTTGGCGTAAAATATAAAGTATTTCCGTCATCGCTAAATTTAATAAAATGAGTTTCCCAATCCGTGAAAGCCTTAGAACCATCGTTTTTATCTTTGGTTTGGTCTCTAACGGGTTTTCTATTATTATATTGTCCGCCCATTAGTTCCAATCTATATTTTCCCGTTTCATACTCGGCTAATTTAACCGTATATTTAAAAGTTCCGTATCCGGCAAACGAGTATCTGCTTATAGATTCGTAAGTTATTCCAATACTATTTTTTAAATCTTCTTCGGTTGGTTTTTCGGTTGTAGGAATATTACTTTCTTCTATTTCTATAAGATTAAATCTCGTATTCAAATAAGAATTACCTTCCGTAAATACAATACTAACGGAATTAGGTTTTACTTCAAGCGCTCCTTTTTGACTTTCTTTTGTCGTTGTCATTGGTTTACCTTCAAATTGATAAATAATCGCATTGTCGACTTTTACGCCTTCTGATAATTGTATTTCGGTTTGACTGTCAAAAGTAACGGAATTAACTTCCGTCTTGACTCCGATTTTATATAAAATTTTTCCTGCGTCCGTTATATAAACATAAATATAAAATGCTCCGCTATAGTCTTCTTCACTTCTAAAAGTTTTGCCCAATAAACTGTTTATATCCGCATACTTTACTATTGTAGACTGATTTTCACTAGTTTGTTTTTCAGTTTCAGTAGAAGAACTAAAAACTTGAGGCGCTGTGGCTTTATCTGAACAACTTATGGCAATCGTAGTTATAAAAGCTGCAAGTATAGAAAGAGCCGAAATTTTAATTTTTGTCATAATATGACCTCCGATATTATGTTATATATTTATAATGTAGCAACTTTTTTTAAATAGTCAAGTATTTTTTTAAATTACATAACTTTTTTTAATTATATCGCTATATAACAGTTGACAATTTTGTAATTTAAAATATCATTATTCAATTAATAATTTGGAGTTTTTTTAATATGGCAAAAACCATAAAATGTAAATCCTGCAAAGCGGTAAACGAAAAATATGCAAAAAAATGTAATTTCTGCGGCGCTGCTTTATACCCCGAAATATCTCGCAAAAACGCCGAAACTATAACTATAATTTTAGATATTATTTTTGCCATTATTTATTTATTTGCGATATTTCTATTTATAAAAAACGCAAATAATAACGAAACGCCAAAATATATTAATATTCTTCCCGAGGCGAATACTTTTCCATATTTTTTTATAATATTATTGTTTTTATGTTTTGCCTCATCAAAAATACTTTATGTGTTAAATATTTTTATAATAAAAAACAATCTTATACTCACAATTAGAAGAACGAGCATGTTTATAGAAGCTATTACTATGTTTCCGATACAAACTATACTCGCTTTATATTTTTACGAACCGGCTACAAACGAAAATAAAAAAGATAAAAATTAATCCAAATTATTTATATATTCTTTCAATTTAATGGCGTCTTCATAATCATTGTCGATTGATAAAGCTTTGTCGATATTTTCTAAAGCGGATTTTTTATTTCCCATATCTAAATATATAGAACCTAAATTATAATATATTAATTTATTGTTATCGTCTATTTCTTTTGCTTTTTCCAAATATCTAATCGCCATATTATTGCTATTTTTTTTTCTATAGCATGATGATATATTGCATAAAATATAAATATTGCTTTTTTCGTAAATAAAATTTAAATCATGAAATAAAGAAAGCGCCCTATCGTAATCTCCTTTCCTATAATAAATACAGCCTAGCAAATTAACGATTCCGTTTATTTGTCTTACATTATAAATATAATTGCTATAATTGAGAGAAATATCGTATTCCCCGAATTCATAAGATTTGAATGCTATATAAATATATCTCGAATAATCTTTTTTTTCCATTTTGATATTGTCGTTAATCTCAATCGCCTTATTAAAATATTCCGTTCTGTTTGCAGCATCCATAATTCCCATATATTCGTAAACGAAAGGATTATCGTTTTTAAGATTTATAAATCTATTAAAATATTCCAAAGATTTTTTATATAAATTATTTTTCATATATAAAAAACCCGACATATATAAAGCCTCTAAATTTTCAGGTTCGTTATCCAATATTAGTTTATAATAATTTTTAGCCTCTTCGAATTTTTTTTCTTTTATGCAGGTTTTTGCAAGAGCGAATAAATCTTTTGTTTTTTCTTTATTTTCATTTTCTTTTATAATCGATATTTGACCATTTATATTGTCGTTCATTTATAACTCTCAAATATTTTTATTCTATCAATCGTCATAAAATTTTTTCATCATAATATTTCTATAGTCGGAAAAATTATCCTTTTCTATAGATAGTCTTAATTCTCCCATAAATCTTTGCATAAATCTAACATTATGTATAGTCATCAAAGTAGAAAAAAGTATTTCATGCGTTTTATCCAAATGATTCAAATACGCCTTGGAAAAATTTTTACAAGTATAACAATCGCATGACTTTTCCAAAATCGTATCGTCCATTCTGTATTTTGCATTTCTTATTCTTATAACTCCGTCCATAGTAAAAGCCTCTCCGTTTCTGGCGTTTCGAGTCGGCATAACGCAATCGAACATATCTATTCCTTCCATAACCGAATTGAGTATATCTCTAGGCTCGCTTACTCCCATTAAATATCTAGGTTTTTCTTTATTCGTATAATGCATGACATTTGACAAAACCTCATGCATTTTTTCGGGAGTTTCGCCAACGGAAAGTCCGCCAATCGCATAGAAAGGAAATTCCATTGCAGTTAAAGTTTCGGCGCTTATTTTCCTCAAATCGTCAAACATTCCGCCTTGTATAATCGCTCCCAAATATTGCCATTTACTATTTTGAGAATCATCATGATAATCCTTACATTCTTTCGCCCATTTATGAGTTCTTTCCATAGCCTCTTTAACATATTGATAATTTGCATCATGTTTAGAACATTCGTCTAGGCACATTATAAAGTCGGCTCCGATTATATGCTCAGCTTCCATTACGGTTTTTGGAGTAAATAAATATTTGCTTCCGTCTATATGAGAATTAAATTCCACTCCGTTATCGTTTATTTTTCTAAGTTTAGCCAAAGAAAATACTTGAAAACCTCCAGAATCGGTAAGCATAGCACCTTTCCAAGCCATAAATTTTTTAACTCCTCCGAATTTTTTTATAACTTCCAAACCCGGTTTAAGGACCAAATGATAAGTGTTTGACAATATTATTTTACTTTCGCTTTCTTCTATCATTGCGGGAGTTAAGGCTTTTACGGTAGCTTTAGTTCCAACGGGCATAAAAACGGGAGTATCTATTTCGATTCCGTTAATTTGTATTTTTCCTAATCTTGCAAAACCAAAAGAAGAATTCTTTAAAACCTTAAAAGAAAAAGACATATTAAACCTTTATTAATAAAGTATATAAAATAAAGTTAAAATATATTTTATATAAAAATTAATAAATATCAAATATTTATTTATCCTCAATTATATTAAAAGGGTAAAAATTAGTATTTCCATCCGTTCTTCCCAAAGAAACTCCAAGAACCGCTCCGAAACTCAAAGCCGAGAAATTATATTTATTGAACGCTAAATGACTGATATTTTTATTTATAGTCTCCGTTTTATATTGCATACCGAAATTATACATAACATATCCGCCTATTGATATCGCCATATCCAAACCGGGAATAATATAATAATAACCTTCGATAGTAAATTTTATATAAGGCATTATAGGAACTTTAAATAAATCTTTCATATCGGAAGTTTTCCATCCGTCTAAATTGGGCGCTATTATACTACCATCATATTGGCTTAAACCTATCATAGCGTATAATGGAGCGAGTATTCCCGTTCCTAATCCTATCGACATTTTACTAAAATTTAATTTTCCCGCTATCCCCAAAGCTATTGAATGATAAAATATTATTTCCATATACCTTCTATTTGTAATTGGGTCTTTATATTCGTTTTGTCCTCCATGCAAACTGTATCCAAAATCAAAAAATATGCTCGCCCCTTTAATTAAATCGCTGGAATTTTTAAATAATTTAAAATAATTTCCGACTTGAAAAAATACCGCAACATCTCCGCCCAATCCTCCTTTAATGCTATTATAAATACTATTTTTATAATTATCTTTAACATCTACAGAAGAGAATATAAAATTAAATCCATATTGCCCTATAAAATTAATTTCTAAATTTCCAAATAATAAATTCGAGCATAATATAATAATTAATATTATATATTTATGCATATTATCTTACCCCCTATAGAAATTTAGTTAAAGAATATTCGTTAATTATATACTCATCGTAAAAATCAAAATCTACAAAAACCTATTCGATATTTTATTAGGCAGTTCTTTTAACCTCTCAATTCTTTAATTGATAATATTATAATAAAAAATGTATAGAAAGTCAATTTTTTTCGATATTTTAAAAAAAAAATTAAAAATAAAAAAGCCCAAGTTTAAATACTCGAGCTTTAAATATTTCTTATTATTTTGTTAATTTATTTTAAGTTTTATATAATACCCGTTATTCTTCCCGCTATTTGATAGAATATAAAACTTACTACCCAAGCGACTACAAGAGTATATACTACAATAAAAGGTATCCATTTATTGCCAATTTCCGAACCCATAACGCCGATTGCGGCAAAACAAGGGAAATATAGCAAAACGAATAACATTAAAGTATAAACAACCACCCAATTATTAAATACAGGGTCGTTTTGTAGAGATTCTTCTAAAGTCGATGTATCTTCTTCGTCAAACTCTATAGCCTTAATTTGAGCTAT
This sequence comes from uncultured Brachyspira sp., assembly GCA_964619175.1. Lineage (GTDB taxonomy): Bacteria > Spirochaetota > Brachyspiria > Brachyspirales > Brachyspiraceae > Brachyspira. The sequence continues at coordinate 14,009 of CAZUEE010000033.1, forward strand.
AGTCGAAACCAATACCTCTTTAGCGGCTCCTCCAGCTACTAAAGCTATTCCTATTCTCCAATCGAATCCCAAAGGTTTTATAATCGGTTCTACGAATTTTCCTATTTGTCCGCCATAAGTTCTTTCTAAAGTTTCCGATGATACGATTCTTTCATATTCCGTATTAATTACTTCCTCATCTTCAATATCCAAACCTTGTTCTAATGCCAAAGCAACCGCTTGTTCCGTAAATATTGCTTCTTCCTGTTCGCTAGGCTCGTATTGAGGGAAAGTCATAAGAACCCATACTATTATAGAAGCTGCGAAAACATAAGTTCCAGCTTTCTTTATATACATCCAACCTCTATCGAACATATGCCTTAAAATGGCTTTTGGTCTTGGCACTCTATAAGGAGGAAGTTCCATAACGAAAGGAGTTTCTTCTCCCTTAAACAAAGCTTTTCTTAATACAAACGCTACGATAAAACCTATTATTACCCCTATTATATATATACTAAACATAACGGTAGGAGCATTGTTTGGGAAGAAAGCCGCAGTAAATAAAACGAATACGGGAACTCTCGCTCCGCAACTCATAAAAGTCGTTATTAAAACCGTTACTATTCTGTCTTTTTTATTTCTTAAAGTTCTTGCCGCCATAGTAGCCGGAATACTGCATCCAAATCCTAAGAAAAGAGGAATGAAAGATTGTCCATGAAGCCCCAATTTATGCATTACTCTATCCATTATAAAAGCTGCTCTTGCCATATAACCGCAATCTTCTAAAAACGAAATTCCGATAAACAATATAAGAACCAAAGGGAAAAACGATAAAATAGCTCCAACACCTCCGATAATGCCGTCTACAACTAAAGATTGAACTAAACTACCGTCTGGCAATAATCCTCCCACAAAATCGGATAATAATCCAAGTCCGCTTTCTATCCATCCTTGAGGATAAGCTCCAAGCGTAAATGTGGCGTAAAATATCAGCCATATAACCGCTAAAAATATTGGAATTCCAAGCCATTTATTTAAGAATACTACATCCGCAGCCTCCGTAAAACTAAAAGCTCTAACGCTGTCTTTTTGAACGGCTTCTTGCAAAGCACCTCTTATATAAGAATATCTTTTATCCGCCATAATAGAATCAGATTTGGCGTTTTCAGAATTTTCTAATTTTATTATTTCCTTATTAACCGTTTCAATAACTTCGCCTCCGTTCGAACATTCTCTTCTTATTGAGTGAATCGCTCTTTCGTCTTTTTCTAAAGTTTTAATTGCAAGCCATCTTTTATGCAAGTTGCTTATATCTCCTTGCATACTGTCGGTTATCGCCTTAATTGATTTTTCTACCGTCTCTCCGTATTGCATCGAAGCGTCTTTATCCAATTTATTGCCAGATTTATACATATTTTCTATTTTATCCAAAATAAGTAAAACGCTTTCATATTTGCTTCCGTAAACTTTCAGAACGGGTAATTTTAAAAGTTCGGTAAGAATTTTTTCGTTTATTTTAATTCCGTCCTTTTCTGCAAATTCATACATATTGAGAACGCATACTACGGGAATGCCCAACTCCACTAATTGCAAAGTTAAATAAAGATTTCTTTCCAAATTTGTAGCGTCTATAACATCTATTATAAAATCCGGCTTTTCGTTTAATAGAACATCGCAAGCTACAACCTCATCTTGAGAATAAGCACTTAAACTATATACGCCGGGTAAGTCTATCAAATCGTAAGTATAACCGTTATAAAGCATATCCATCTCTCTTCTTTCGACTGTAACTCCCGGATAATTTGCAACTTTATAATTTGCTCCCGTTATCGCGTTAAATATTGTCGTTTTACCGCAGTTAGGATTGCCCGCTATGGCTACTTTCAACCTTGTGTTATTGGAAGGAACTTTAATTTTTTTATGAATATCGTCTCTATTTTCGATTAAACTTAAATCTATTTCTTGTTTTTCTTTTTTTATATCAGAATGTTTTATAACTCTATCTTTTTTTATCTCGACTTCCGATTTTGAAACCTCTATTCCTTTGGCTTCAGAATTTCTTAAAGATATTTCATAATCCATTATATGAACTTCTATCGGGTCTCCGAGAGGCGCTTTTCTTACGACCCAGCCTTTTGCCCCCGGCGTAAAACCCATTTCGATTATCCTTTGTCTAATCTCTCCTTCCGTAGAGACTTCGTCTACCACGAAACCTTCTTCGATTTCTAATTCTGTTAGCTTCATAATATACTCCTTGAAACTTATAAATTACATTACAAATAAATTGTTTGTTTATTCTAACAATAAATAAGATATTTGTCAATAGTTTAAATCGCTTCAGAATAAAAAAATTTAATTATAATTTAATTATTAGAATAAATCATAAAAACGGTAGATAAAATAATCAAAGCAGAACCTATTATAATATTTATAGTCAATTTTTCCTGATATATAAAACTTGAAACTATAACGGTAGTAGTAGGCTCGAACATATTTAATATAGAAGCTAAAGAAGAACCTAATTTTTTAATTCCGTATAATAATAAACCCAAAGAAAATATCGTGCATAATAAAGATATTGCGATAAAATTATAGAAAACATAAATATTATTAAGTAATTGCAAATTTTTAGTCGATATTCCCGTTATAAAAAATGTTATAAATATTATCGAAGACATATAAAATAAAGAAACCATAGTATCCAAACTTGCAAAAGAAGATTTTTTATTTGCAATTATATACGAGCTATAAGTAATAGTAGTAAGCAAAGCGTATATAATTCCTTTAAAAGATTCTACCGCTACAATTTTAGTTAAAAGAAAAATTCCGATAACCGAAGAGGCGATAGACATTATCTTTAATAAATTAATTTTTTCTTTATAAATTATAGCCATTAAAATTATAACGACTACGGGATAACCGAAATGTATCATATTCGTAAGTCCAGCCGACATATAAAGCAAAGCTTGAGAGAGCAAATAGAAAGTTAAACCCAATCCCAATATACTAAATATAAATAATTCTATAAATTGTTTTTTATTTATTTTAAAACTATTTTTAAAATTCTTTTTTCGTATAATTATAATTATAAATAATGCAATCGAAGTAAATAAATATCTGTAAAAAACTATCGATATCGAAGAATAACCGTAAGCGATAATATTTTTTACGAAAATCGGAAGAAATCCATAGGCTATAGAACCTATTATAACCAATAATATATTAAACATTTTTCTTTTTTTTAATTATTTTTTTATTCTTTATTTTTAGTTTTTTATTTTAAATTTATAATTTACAAAATAACTATATAATCTCTCGTTATTAAAGCATCATAATTTTTATAACCCAATAATTTTAATATTTCATCCGAATGATGTCCCATAATTTTTTTAGCGTCTTCAGAATTGTAATTTATTATTCCTCTTGCAAACTCTTCTTCGTTTTCATCTACGATGCTCACTATATCGCCTTTTTTGAATTCGTTAATAATTTCTACAACTCCAATCGGAAGAAGACTCGATTCTTTTTCCAAAATCGCTTTTTTAGCTCCAGAGTTTACGATTACTTTTCCTATTATTGTCGTGGCATAGGCAATCCATCTTTTTTTTGTATTAAGTTCGTCTACTTCTTTTACGGGATAAAAAATCGTTTTGTCTTTAGTTTCAAATATATCTTTAAGAACATCGGGCTTTTTCCCGTTCGCTATAAATAAAGCGCAGCCCGAACGAGTAACTATTTTAGCGGCTTGAAGTTTAGTTTTCATTCCGCCTCGTCCTCCTTTGGAAGCGTCTAGTCCCAACTTCTCAATCTTTTTAGTGATTTCAAATACTTCATGAATAAATTTCGCTTTAGGGTTGGTCTTCGGATTATCGTTGTAAAGTCCGTTAATATCGGAAAGAATTATAAGCAAATCGGCATCAAGTTCGCTTGCAACCAAAGCCGAAAGTTTATCATTTTCCGAAAAACTTATTTGAGTAATATTTCCCAAAAATTCAACTTCATCGCTCGATACAGTGTCGTTTTCATTGATTATAGGAATGACTTTATATTTCAAAAGAGTGTCGAAAGTTGAACGCAAATTTAAATATCTTCTTCGATTTGAAAAATCTTCTTCCGTTAATAATATTTGAGCGGTTATTATATCGTATTTTGAAAATCCGTCCTCGTAAGTCGACATAAGTTGAGATTGTCCTATCGCCGCACAAGCCTGCTTTAAAGAGTTTTCGCTCAAATCTACAGCGTTAATTTTTTTAGCCCCAAGTCCAACAGCACCCGAAGTAACTATAAGAATTTCTTTTCCCATTCTATGAAATTTGGCGATGGCTTCTATAAAAGAATATATACGAGCCATCGAAATATATCCGTCTTCTCCTCTCAAAACATTAGTTCCGAATTTGAACACTATTCTATTTATATTATTTAAATCTATTTTTTTCATAAATATATTATAAATCATAGTTATTAAAAAATAAAGAATTTTATTGCTATACCTCATGCTGTGCGATAGGGCGATAACGATTTTTTAATTTTATAATTTTTATTCGTCTGTGTTAAGTTTAAGAATTTCTTC
>CAZUEE010000034.1:0-18204 GCA_964619175.1 uncultured Brachyspira sp.
CTGCAAAGGATATTGTATTGCGCCTGAAAGAAGTCCTGCAAAGGATATTGTATTGCGCCTGAAAGAAGTCCTGCAAAGGATATTGTATTGCGCCTGAAAGAAGTCCTGCAAAGGATATTGTATTGCGCCTGAAAGAAGTCCTGCAAAGGATATTGTATTGTATTGTATTGTATTTGCAAGAATGCAATAATTATAATATAATCTAATAATCTTTTCCATACAACCTTAAAATAACAAAAATTTTTGAAAAGTCAAGTATTTTTTTATAAAATTTCAAAAAAAATTTTTGCCTTTTATAGTCATTGTTTAAGCATAAAATTCGTTTTATCCTCGCTTACTTTCAATGACAAATTATAGTTTTAAATAAAATTACTTTGATTTAACATTTTACAATTTTTACTAATTTTTATTTTATAGTCGTTAATAATTATTGCAAGCGTTTTTAATTCAAAGCAACTAATATTAATATCGGAATAAATTTTGATAATATTATAGGGATTTGTAGAACGGGGGAATTTCCACAACAAGAATTTAATATGTAATTTTATAACTTTGTGGGAAATATAAGGCAAATTTGAAAAATTAGAAAATATAAAATATAATTAAAAATATAAATTCAAATTATGTTAATTATAAAGGTGCATTTTAATGAAAGTAATAGATATAAGTAAAAAGCCAGAAAGCGAGAAAATATTTTTTGGAGATTTCGGGCATTATATAAGAATCGATTCGGTAAGTCATGAGATAGCGAGAAAATTGAAGGAAGCGAGCGAAGGAAATACTTGGTTTTCAAAAGAAGTGGATTATAAATCGGACAAAACGAGATTTTCTTCCCTTCCAGAAGATGCTCAAAGGGCATTTAAACTCAATATAGCCTATCAAACCCTAATGGATAGCGGAGTTACAAGCGGTTTTGCGTCTATTTTAAATAGAATAGTGACAAGTTCTATATGGTCTATTTTATATTCGAGGATAGCGATAGAGGAAGTTATACATGCCGAGTCTTACTCTTACGGGCTTTCGGAAGTTTTCGCTCAGCAGGCTACGGAAACTTTGGATTTGGTTTATAATGACGATTTCGTTAAACATAGAATGGAAAAAGAAGTAGAGCTTTTCGATTGTGTTGATACTTTATGCAATATAGAAACTTCAAAAGCCACTTTAGACCAGAAAAAACAGGCGGTTTTGAAATTATTAACGGGAATATATTTACTTGAAAGCGTTAAATTTCCTTTTTCGTTTTTGGTTACTTTTACGATAAACAACAGCTATAGCGATGCCATTACGGGATTTACCAAAACGATAAAACTTATAGCTCATGACGAATTAAATGTTCATGTTCCTACGGGAAAAAATGTAATTTCGTTATTAAGAAAAGAAGGAAGTCAAGGATTTAAACATTTATTCGACAGCGGATGGTTCGATAAAACGGCTAAAGAGATGACGGATTATACCGTATCCGAAGAAATTAAATGGGCGAAATATTTATTTGACGACAAGGAAGTTCTCGGAATTAATTCTTCGATAAGCGAACATTTTATTAAATATTGGGCTGGAGTTCGATTAAAAGATATAGGAATAGAAACCGAATACTTAAAAGAAAAAAAATCGGATATAATAGATTGGTTTAACACTTATAGAGATATAAACAAACAAAACGCTGCTTTGCAAGAAGCGACTAATATATCTTATCAAAAGGGAACACTTAAAAACGATTTGTAATCGTCAATAAATTGGGGTAGATTATCGGGGTAGATTATGATAGAACTAACTAAAGACAAAAAACATATTATTATAAAAAGAGACGGCAGAGAAGAGCCTTTTAACGAAGAAAAATTAAAAAAAGTAATAAATTGGGCTACGGATAATAAAGAAGTGTTTACAAATTCTTTGCTTCAAGGACTTAATATAAAAATAAACGATAAAATGAAAATAGAAGTTTTATACGATGAACTTATCAATACGGCGGTTAATAAAATAAGTCCGCTATATCCTATATACGATACTATAGCTGAAAAACTTTATTTAATGAAAATATATAAAGAAACTGCGGGACTAAAAAAAATAGGAAGCTATCCTCATATAAAAATTTTCTTAAAAAAGGGATTGAAATATAAAATTTACGATAGAGATATAATAAAATTGTTTTCCGACAGAGAACTTGACAAAATCAACTCTATGATAGTGCCTGATAGAGATTTGCTTTTTACATATAAAGGATTAGCCATATTTAACAGAAAATATTGCAAATCTATAGGAAATAAAAAATTAGAACTTCCTCAAATAACTTATATGGTAGCTGCTATGTTTTCTTTTTATAACGATATATATAAAGGCGAAAATAAATCAACTTACGAAAAAAGTAAAAACGACAGATTGAAATATATAAAAAGAACTTACGATATGCTTTCAAAACATGAAATTACTTTTGCAACGCCGAGAATAGCAAACAGTATGACCATAAAAGCGCAACTAGCAAGCTGCATATTAAATACTCCGGATGATGACACTTGGAGCTTAAATCAAACAGATGGAAATATGGCTTTATACTCGAAATTTTCGGGAGGAATCGCCTATGACGCTTCTTATATAAGGGCTTCGGGTTCGAGCATTCAAACGAATAGAGGTCGTTCGGACGGACCTATACCTTTTATAAAGAGGGTAGAGCAGACTATATCGTCTTTCAATCAAGGCGGAGTTCGTAAAGGAGCATGCGTCATAACTTTTCCTTGGTGGCATATGGATGTTATGGATTTGGTAATGCTCAAAGATGCGGGTGGAACGGAAGATACGAGAGCTAGAAAATTGGTATATTCTATAAGGATAAGCAATATTTTTAGGGAAAGGGTAAATAAAGACGGTTATATAACTTTATTCGACCCTAAAGAAACGCCGCTACTCAACGAAGAATACGGGGAGAATTTCAATGTGGCTTATGTGTATTACGAAAGCAAATCTTCAATAAGAAAAAAGAGAATAAAGGCGAAAGAATTACTTTTTCAAATATTGAAAGTTAGGCAGGAGACGGGAAATATTTATTTAACTTTTGTAGATAATATAAACGAACAGAATATGGTAAATAAATTTGTCGGAGCTTCCAATTTATGTCAGGAAATAGTAATTCCTTCTTTTCCTTCTAAACTCATAGAAGAAAAATATGTAGTAAACGAAGACGGAACTTACGAGATAATTCAAAGAAAAAAGAGCGGAGAGATAGGAATATGCAATTTGGTTTCGATAAATTTAATGTCTTGGGTTAATTTTAAACCCGAAAAGAAAAAATCTTTCTGCTATACTTTATTAAGAGGATGCGACAATGTAATAGACACTCAATTTTATCCCGTAAAGGAAGGCGAAGTGGCGAATAAAAAAAACAGACCTATAGGAATAGGAGTGATAAATTACGCCAATCTTTTAGCTTCCAATAAATTAAAATATACCGATAAGGCGGCGCTAGAGTTTACGAATAAAGTTTTTGACGATTTATACTATCATATATACGAGGCTTCCAATATTTTGGCAAAAGAGCGAGGACCTTATAAAACTTTTTACGAATCGAAATGGAAAGAAGGAAAAACGCCGTTTCATATGTCGATTTTAAATAATAAAAAGAATGTTCTTAATGTGGAATTAGATTCAGCAAAATGGGACAAACTAGCAGAAGAAATAAAAAATTACGGTGTTAGATTCTCTTTTCATGGCGCAATCGCTCCTACGGCGACTTCGGGAAAAAGCGTGTCGGCAACGGAAAGTATAGAGCCTATAGTAGATTTATTTTTTGTTGAAGAAGGAATACAGACTTTGCCGAGTTTGGCTCCGAATCTTAAAAAGAATCGAGATTATTACGAAAGATGTTGGACTATACCCGCAAAAAATATTATAGAACTTGCAGCTGTAAGGCAGAGATATTTAGACCAATCGCAATCGGTGAATCTTTATTATGTTAAACCAGAATCCGCAAAAGAACTTTGGGACGATATTCAATACGCTATGGATTTAGGTCTTAAAACTTTATATTACATGAAAACGCCCAAATCCAATTTTGAATTGGATGAAGTTTGCGAATCTTGCACTTAAATTAATAATTATATTTTGGAAAATAAAAAACGATTTATAAATAACCCAAGTTTTAACTTTTATTTTATAACGAAGTTAAAACTTGGGGAAAACTATGATAAAAAATATTGATTAAAAATCTATATCATGTCCGTAATAAGCTGCTTCCAAAACTTTTTTCATATTTGTAAAATCCGTTTGTCTAGGATTGCTTCCCGTGCATGGGTCGGCTACCGCATTTTTGGATATATCGTCGCATTTTAATTTGAAATGTTCTTCCGTTATTCCGTTTTCCTTATAGGTTTGTTTAATTCCCAAAGCGGAGTTTAACTCTTTAACTTTTTCAACTAAAGAAGCAGTTAACTCTTCGTTTGTATTACCAGAAAGTTTTAACATTCTAGCTATATCGGCAAATCTTTCAGAGCATACTTTTGAATTATATTGAATAACAAAAGGAAGAAGTATAGCATTGCATCTTCCATGCGTTATATGAAATTCTGCTCCCGTTTTATGAGCTAGACTGTGAACTATACCAAGCAAAGCATTGGAGAAAGACATTCCAGCCAAACATTGAGCGACATGCATTTTTCCTCTGCTTTCTTTATCTCCTTTAACTGCTTTTTGTATATTATGAACTATCATGTCTATAGCCTTCATAGCCAAAGCGTCAGTAATATCCGTTCTTAGTCCCGCAACATAAGCTTCTATAGAATGAGTGAGAGCGTCCATTCCTGTATCCGCCGCTATAACTTCGGGCATAGTCATTGGGATATTGGTATCTAAAATTGCAATATCGGGGGTGATTTCAAAGTCTGCTAAAGGATATTTAATGTTGGTAGAATAATCAGTTATAACCGAAAAAGCGGTAACTTCGCTTGCAGTTCCGCTAGTTGAAGGTATTGCTGCAAAAATGGCTTTTTTTCTGAGTTTGGGCATAGTGAAAGGGTTTTTTATATCGTCAAATTTCTTTTCGGGATATTCATAAAAAACCCACATAGCCTTTGCCGCATCCAATGCCGAACCACCTCCTAAAGCCACTATAACATCGGGGTTAAAATTACTCATAGCTTTTGCTCCTTTATAAACCGTTTCTATAGAAGGGTCAGGTTCTACTCCGTCAAATATTAAAACTTCAAGCCCCGTATCTTTCAATATTTTTTCACAGCTTGCAAGGAAACCGTTTTTCTTCATCGAAGAACCCCCAGTGACTATTATAGCTTTTTTACAACCTTTTAAATTTTTTAGCTCTTCGATAGCATTTTCTCCATAGTATAAATCTCTTGGAATTGTAAATCTTGACATATTAAAATCTCATATAATAATTTTATATTCTAAATTATAACATTTTTATATTTTTAGTCAAGTATTTTGATAATAGTTTTTTATAAAGTATATATTTTATTATATATAAATAATATAAAAGATGATATGGAATAAAAATATATTTCCAAATCATCTTTTATATGTAGTTAACTTTTAATACATCAAAAAATAATTTTAATAAGCTTTATTTGAACTTCCAAATACATCTATATTATGACATACCGTTTCAAATACATTTTTTCTTATTTCTTTTATGAGTTTCATAATATCCGTTCCGTTGGTAATAGGGTTGTCTTTAGAAAACCTCACTATCGCTTTAGAAGCTGCTTTACAGTTTCCCGTATAAAAGTTAATTTTGCATATTCCGAGTTGCACAGCTTTTCTAAAATCATCATCATATATACCAGAACCTCCATGTAAAACTAAAGGAGTATTAGTTAAATTAGCTATTTTTTCTAATCTATCAAAGTCTAATTTTGGTTCTCCCTTATAGCTTCTACATTTCTAGTAGCTATTATATCTACGCCCGCGATATTCGAAGCTATAATATCTCCTATACGAACGGGGGCTTTAACTTTTATATCTTTTAAATCGTAAATGCATTGACTTATTTTGTCTTTATCTATAGGTTCTTTAGTTTTTACGGGTAGCATTTTTAATTTTCCGTTTTCTACTTTGACTATAGTCGTAACCATTCTCATAGGACGAATAATTTCCGCTCTTCCGTAAGTGTCACCTCTCTTACATGTATTGCCGCTAATTTTTATTACCTCGTTATTTTCAATTTCGATATTTAAAGCGCATCCCATAGGACAACATATACAAGTCAATTCTTTTTTTATCATAATTATTTTTATCCTTTTTATATTTTATATAAATTAATTATCTTCTATTTTAAATTCTATATTTTTTAAATTTTCTTTTTTAAGCAATAAATCTTTATTAAGCTTCAAAGTTTCCATTTCTCCGGGGGCAAATATCAAATGCTTTTTATGAATAAGTCTTTCGTTATCAAAATAAACATTCAAAAATTTATTCGTAAATACTCCGCCAACTCTAAATCTAACGGTAAGCTCTTTGTCTATATTGTCGATATCGATAATGGAAGGGACGGTATATCGCACGCCGCTTGAAGCTTTTAAAAATATATATTCTTTATCTTTATTTTGTTTTTTTTCTTTTAAAATATATGAAGCGGCGCTTTTTCCCGCAGTTTCTGCCTCTTCCGAAACAAAGTCTACCAAGTCATGAACATGCAAAGCGTTTCCGCAAGAAAATATTCCTTCGATATTCGTTTCCAAACTTTCGTTTACTATAGGTCCTGATGTAATCGGATTTATTTCTATTCCTATTTCTTTTGAAAGTTCGTTTTCTGGAATCAAACCGACCGACAAAAGCAAAGTGTCGCATGAATAATATTCTTCCGTTCCGTTTATTGGTTTCATATTTTCGTCAACTTTGGCTATAGTGACTCCTTCTATTCTATTTTTTCCTTTAATGTCGATAACGGTATGACTCAATTTTAGAGGAATATTAAAATCATCCAAACATTGAACTATATTTCTTTTTAAACCTCCGGAAAATGGAAGAATCTCCGCCACTACTTTTACATTAGCGCCTTCAAAAGTCATTCTTCTAGCCATAATAAGCCCTATATCTCCCGAACCCAATATAACGACCTCTTTTCCCGGCATATATCCTTCTATATTTACGAGATGTTGAGCCGCTCCCGCCGAAAATATTCCCGCCGGTCTATAACCCGGTATATTAAGCGCTCCTCTAGCTCTTTCTCTGCATCCCATAGCCAAAATTATAGCTTTAGATTTAATTTGAATAAAACCTTCTTCTTTATTTATATAAGTTATATTTTTATCAGAATCTATATTCAAAACCATAGTGTTTAATTTATATTCTATTTTGAAATCTATAACTTTTTCTATAAATCTATAAGCGTATTCGGGACCTGTGAGTTCTTCGCCAAATCTATGAAGTCCAAAACCGTTATGTATGCATTGATTTAATATTCCGCCCAAAACCTCGTCTCTTTCTATAATAATCAAATTTTCAATTCCGTTTTCTCTTGCTGAAATAGCCGCTGCAAGTCCGGCAGGTCCTCCGCCTATAACTACAATGTCGTAAGATTTCATTAATAAACTCCTTAATAACCTTAAAACTTACAAACCTTCTTTATTTATGCCTTTAAGTATTTCCGAACCTTTTTCGGATTTCGTAATATTAAGTATATCGATATTAAGCTCTCTCGATAATATATCCATTATTTTTGGAGAACAGAATCCGCCTTGACATCTTCCAAGTCCCGCTCTCACTCTCCTTTTAACTCCGTCCAAACTTTTAGCGCCGACTTTGTTTCTTATCGCTTCTACTATTTCGCCTTCTGTGATTTTTTCGCATCTGCAAATTACATGACCGTATAAAGGATTTTCTTTTATAAGTTTATTTTTTTCTTCGTTAGACAAACTCATAAATTTTGTAATGCCATGTCTTTTTTCAATAAAATCGGATTTGGCTTCCAAATTTGATTTTTCTTTTAATATATTTGCAACCATAATTCCTATAGCAGGCGAACTTACAAGTCCGGGGGATTCTATTCCCGCACAGTCGATAAAATTCTCGCAATCTTCAACCTCTTTGATTATAAATTCATGTCCGTTTTCATGGGGACGAAGCCCGGCAAACGAAGTTATTACTTTATTATAAGGAATATTTTTTACGGTTAATTTCGATTTTTCTATAATCTGATTCAAACCTTCTGCGGTGGTGTTTACTCCTTCTTTATCTTCTATATCAATCGCTGTAGGACCAATCATTAAATTTCCATGAACGGTTGGAGTAACCAAAATTCCTTTTCCAAATTTACTCGGAAGAGAAAATATAGTCGAAGAGACTATATTTTTAACCTCGCTGTCGAGAAGTATATAATCTCCTCTTCTTGGTTTAATGCTTATTTTATTTTCGCTTACCATGTTATGAAATTTGTCGGCGTAGAGTCCGGCGGCATTAACTATATATTTGGTTTTTATTATTCCGTTATTTGTAGAAACTTCGAATATATTATTAACTTTTTTTATATCAAAAACTTCCGTATCAAATTTAAATTCCACTCCGTTATCTGCTGCGTTTTCTGCATAAGCCACATTGAGTATAAAAGGGCATATTATCCCAGCCGTAGGAGCGTATAAAGCCGCCACTACATTATCGTTTAAATTGGGTTCTTTTTCAAAAACTTCGTCTTTATTCAATATTTTCAAATCTTCAACTCCGTTTGCTATTCCTCTTTCGTATAATTTTTGTAGATTCGGCATATCGTCTTTATTTGTGCATACTACTAAAGAACCGTTTAATTTAAAAGGAACATTCAAATCTTTTGCGATTTTTTGCATCATTTTATTTCCCAAAACATTTAACTTCGCCATAAGAGAACCGTTTGCAGCGTCGAATCCCGCATGAACTATACCGCTATTCGCTTTGGAAGTGCCCGAACAAACATCCTCGCATTTTTCCACTACGCATATATTAGCTTTATATCTCGATAATTCTCTCGCAGCCGAAGTTCCCGATACGCCCGCTCCTATTATCAATATGTCATACATGCTTCCCCCTAATTAATTTGTTTCTTATGTGGATAAGTTAATGCTATAAATAATATTGAAAGTATACATGAAATTATTAAGAGTATAAAATACACATCCCAACTTAACTTTTCAAGTATAAATCCAATAACAGCACTAGCAACTAATGAACCGCCCAAATATCCAAGAAGTCCCGTAAATCCTGCAGCTGTTCCAGCGGCTTTTTTAGGCGCTAATTCTAAAGCATAAAGTCCTATAAGCATAACCGGACCGTAAATTAAAAATCCTATTCCAGCTAAAACTGTAGTTGTAGCTACCGGTATATTTTCAGGTAATTTCCAGTATATGCATAATAATATTAAAGTCAATACCATAAATATTATACCCGTTTCTGTTCTTCTTCCCTTAAAAACTTTATCCGAAATTATACCGCATAAAATAGTCCCCGGTATTGCAGAATATTCGTATAAAGCGTAAGCCCAGCCAGAAGTGTGCAAATCAAAATGTTTTACTTCCAATAGATAAGTAGGCGCCCAGTCTAAAACTCCATATCTAATAAAATATACAAATGCATTTGCTATGGCTATAAACCACAAAAATTTATTATTAAAAACATATTGCATGAATATTTCTTTGCTTGATAATTCTTTCTCGTCTTTTTCAGAATAATTTTCAGGATAATCATTTTTAAACTCTTCTACTGGGGGAAGTCCAACAGATTGAGGAGTATCTCTTATAACTAAAAAAGCGTATATTGATATTCCTATTACTATTCCGGCGGGAACATATAACATAGCTTGCCACTGGTTAAAATATCCTAAAGCCCATACCGCTATATTACCAGCCACTCCTCCTCCAAGGTTATGGGCGCAATTCCATGTCGAAACAATAAGCCCTCTTTCTTTATTAGACCACCAATGAACCATTATTCTTCCGCATGGTGGCCAACCCATACCTTGAAACCAACCGTTTAAAAACATCAAAAAAAACATTATTACTACGGAAATTCCTATTCCTATGCTTTGATACGGTATAATTACGAAAATTATTGAAATCAAAGCCGTTAATAATAAACCTAAAGGCAAAAATACTCTGGCATTACTTCTATCGGATACATTTCCCATTATAAATTTTGAAATTCCATATGAAATAGAAACTGCAGATAAAATTAACCCAAGTTGTCCTTTACTAAAACCTTCTTTTTCTAAATGTGGCATAATCAACCCAAAAACTTTTCTAGTCAAATAGAATGCCGCATAACCTATGAAAATACCAGAATAATTTAATATTCTAAATTTCTTATAAGTAGAACTTATCTTTGCTTCCTCAATCCTATTGATATGTTTTGCTGGTTTTAAAAAGTTAAACATAAAAAACTCCTTCTTAAAGTTAAGATAAAATATTTATAACAAGCGTTTAAGAGTAAACGCAAATTAACATGGGAATAAAATATATATAATAATCTAACGAATAGTAAACATATTTTTTTTAAAAGTACAATGTTAACACTGAACTGAACTGAACTGAACTGAACTGAACTGAACTGAACTGAACTGAACTGAACTGTTTCTATTTAACCTAACAAAAATTATAAAACACATTTTATTAACCTTTACATTTAAAGTGTAGCAAATAATTAATAAAATGTCAAGTATTTTTTTAATATTTTTTATAAAAAATATACATTTAAATCAAATAACCAACATTTATTAATTTATATAATCCGCATATCGAAACAATCAATATACGGATTATGAAATTTTTAATTTTTTATTAAGCCCAATTTTTGGCTCTTTCTACGGCTTTTTTCCACCCCGCATATTTTTTATTTCTTTCGTCTTCTGATAAAACGGGATTAAATTCTCTATCCAATTTCCATCTTTTAGAAATTTCTTCTTTATCTTTCCAGAAACCTACGGCTAAACCCGCCAAATACGCAGCACCTAAAGCTGTAGTTTCGGTTATTTGAGGTCTTAAAACCTTCGTATTTATTATATCCGCTTGAAATTGCATCAAGAAATTATCTCTCGAAGCTCCGCCGTCAACTTTTAAAGAGCCTAATTTTACGCCCGAATCGGCTACCATAGCGTCTATAACATCTCTGCTTTGATACGCTATAGATTCTTCTGCCGCTCTTATTATATGACTTCTATTTACTCCTCTAGTAATTCCTATCAAACATCCTCTCGCATACATATCCCAATAAGGCGCTCCGAGTCCTACGAAAGCGGGAACTAAATATACACCGTTGGTATCTTTAACTTTAGTTGCAAAATATTCGGTGTCTTTAGCATCATGCAATAGTCTAAGCTCATCTCTAACCCATTGTATAACCGCTCCAGCCACAAATACCGAACCTTCCAAAGCGTATTCTATTTTGCCTTTATATCCTATTCCTATGGTCGTTATCAAACCGTTTTTGCTTAAAATAAATTTTTCTCCCACATTCATTAGGATAAAACTTCCCGTTCCATAAGTATTTTTAGTGTCTCCTTTGTCGAAACAAGCTTGTCCAAATAATGCCGCTTGTTGGTCTCCCGCTATTCCCGATATCGGAACTTCTTTTCCGTTTATATTTGCATAACCGTAAATTGTGGAAGAATCTTTAACTTCTGGAAGCATGCTTTCTGGTATATCAAGTTCTTTTAATATTTTTTCATCCCATTTAAGCTCTTTAATATTATAAATCATAGTTCTCGATGCGTTGGTATAATCGGTAACATGAACTTTTCCGCCCGTGAGTTTCCATATAAGCCAAGTATCTATAGTTCCAAACAATAATTCGCCCTTTTTAGCTTTTTCTTTAGCTCCTTCCACATTATCTAGTATCCATTTAATTTTAGTTCCCGAAAAATAAGCATCTATAACGAGTCCCGTATTTTCTCTAATATAAGAATCGAGTCCTTTGGCTTTTATAGCATCGCAAATCGAAGCGGTTCTTCTACATTGCCAAACTATAGCGTTATATACAGGCTCTCCCGTATTCTTATCCCAAACTACGGTAGTCTCTCTCTGATTTGTAATTCCTATAGCCGCTATATCTTCGGGTTTTGCTCCCGCTTTTTGTATAGCTTCTTGCAAAACTCCAAATTGAGTCGCCCAAATTTCCGAAGCGTTATGCTCTACCCATCCATCGTTAGGATATATTTGAGTAAATTCTTTTTGAGCCACCGATACCATATTTTGGTCATAATCAAACAGTATGGCTCTACTGCTTGTAGTTCCTTGGTCTATAGCCACTACATATTTTGCCATTTAGTACTCCTTAATTTTTTGTTTTTAATTTTTAAAATTTTCTTTTAATTTCTCTCTTTTTTCTTTGTATTATTAATTTAATCTTCGTTTAATTTTGTTTTTTATTTATTTGATGATAATACTTTTCCAATTGTTAAATCATAAACTATACCCGCTAAAATTCCACCTATTATAGGTCCTATTATCGGCACTATCCACACATTAGTTCCATCCGTAAGTCCGTTATTTTTAAAACCGGCTACTACGGCAAATAATCTCGGTCCTAAATCTCTTGCAGGATTAATCGCATAACCATGCATAGCTCCGAAAGAAAAACCTATTCCTACGACTATTAAACCGACTATTATAGGTCCTAAATTAGAACCAGCGGGCGTATTATTGGCATCTCCAACGGCTAAAATTAAAAATACCAATATAAAAGTTCCCACAATTTGGTCGAATAAACCTGACAAGAATCCCGAAACTGCTGGAAAAGTGCAAAATACTCCAGCCGTATTTACAAATTCTGGGTCAACTTCAATCCATTTTTTATAATATACGGCAAATACTATAGCGGCTGCGATAAAACAACCTATCATTTGCGCTACGATATAGTATAAAACTTTATTTAAAGGAAACCTTTTCGTAACGGCTAAAGCTATCGTAACCGCGGGATTCAGATGAGCTCCGCTGATTTTTCCCGATACATAAATACCGAATGTAACGGCGAGTCCCCAAGCCAAATGAATATTAACGGGCGCTCCGTTATCGCATATAACTACAGCCGCTACAACTCCGCAACCAAAAAGAATCAAAAACATCGAACCCATAAGTTCCGCTAAAAATTCGCTTTTTTTACTATACATAATTTATCCTCCGTAAAAAATAATAAAAAATAATAAATTAATTGATTCCGCCTACTCTATATTGTTCGCATACGGGACAATTTTTAGGCGCTTTTGAATCGTTATGCATATATCCGCATTTTGGACATTGCCATTTATTACTGATTTCGCTACCTTTACTCAAAAATTCAGAAAACATATTTTTATGTCCTTCTTCTATTTTTGCAACATGTTCTAATAGCATAGCGATATCGGTAAATCCTTCTTCTTTTGCCACTTTGGAGAAATTTATATACATTTCTTGCGATTCGTAGGTTTCTCCTGCTATGGCATCTTTTAAATTTTCTTCTTTTGACAGGATGCCATGATACCGTTCAAACCAAAGTTTGCCATGTTCCTGTTCGTTTCTGGCGGCTTTTTCATAAGCGAGCGCCAAATTTTCCATTCCTTCCGCTCGAGCTTTTTCAGCATAATACATATACTTGCATCTTGCCATAGCTTCGTTCGTGAATGCGATTTTCAGATTTTCTTGTGTTTTTGAATTTTTTAAATCCATACTTGTTGACCCTCCGTTTTTAATTTATACTATTAAGTATATAAATTTTTATTCGAGAATCAAGTGAAATTTGACATTTTTATCAAAAAAAAAAAAAAAAAAATAGAGAGTTTTCAAAAATTATGTGAAAATATTATTTATACAAAATTCTTACTTGTCCGAAAGCGGAATTTACATTTAAATACAATATTTTATCCGAATTTCCCAAAACGAAATTAATCTCGCCAAAACTTACGCTATCTCCCGTAGGAATCGATATATTACCAAAAGCGCTCGAAGCCTTTATATGAACTTGAATATTTTGATTTATATATATAACTGTATCGGAAAATATAGAGTCTACCGTTATATTAAGGTTTCTGTCTATTTCTATATCGGTAAAATCCATATTCGAAGTTTTAAAAAATACTCTATGATATTTCTTTTTATATTTCGGCAAATTTTCTCCAATATAATAAACTCCTATTAAAATATAACCTCCCAAAAACATTATTATCAAACTAAAAATCATTCTAAATATTGGAGTATATATTATAAAAGGCATATTAACATTGAAACAATATCTTATAATAAAATATATTCCCGTTAAAGTTAATAATAAACCTAAAATTATTTTTGAAGAATAAAAACCTCTTCCGAATATTATCGCAATTCCCCAAGATATTACAACCAAAGCGACTATTATTGTAAATAAAGGGATAGAAGCGAGAAAAGGTATATAGATATGAAAAATATATTGAAGAAGTATATACGCTCCTATGATTATTACAAAAATTCCTAAAAATACTCTCGAAAAAATAAATTTCATAATTCAAAATCTCCGACAATTAGCGATTAAATAATATAAATTATAATAATTAATACTAAACAATTTTTATTTAAAATCAAGTTTTTTGATTATATTTTTTGTCTTTACAATTATTTTTTTATAATTTTGTGTTTTAACCTATTGACATTTATTACTTTGCATAGTATGATTTCACAATAAATAATTCATTTAAGGAGTAAAAAATGAAAAAAAACATTTTATCGCTTATGTTTTTAATCATAGGCAACATGTATGTATTCGGATATAACGATGCAAGCACTTTCTTTACGGCATTGTATTATCCGCAAGCCGCTTATTTTATGACGGATAGAATAGGCGTTTTGGTTGGGACAAACGGCTTTAGATTTATGGGAAGTATATTAAGCACCTATCCACTTCTCAAAACCTACAATACTGGCGGAGAGAACAATAACTATAAATTTACAAGCGTAATCCCAAGCTCTTTTATAGGTTTCGCATACACCAATAGCGACAAATGGTTTGGCGTGGGGGGGGGGTATGAATTTGACCACTATGAAAACGGAAAATCTTACGGTTATATGGTTCATACGCCTGTTTTAACTTTAAGTTTTTTGGAAAATCATGCCTTAAAATTTAATTTCCCCGTTTCAATAGGATACGGTTATGGCGATTTGAAAGATGTAAAAGTATATTCTACTTTGGTTCATGCGAGATATAATGTTCCGCATGAAATAGTTAATCAAATTCGTTTTTATGTATTTTACGGACATTTGGATATAAAATCGGACGAAAAAGTTGCAGCCGATTCTTTCGGATTCAATTTCGGAATATATTTTCATGCATTCGGAAACGACAATTTTTCAGTTGACCCTTATTTGAGAGCGGGATTTTACACTTCCTTAAAAGACGCGAAAGCTTCGTATTATACCAACTCTGGAAATTTCAGCCCATACGATATTTCCGCTACGGTTGAAAATCCTTCCAAATTTGACGGTTCGGATTTTATGTCTACGATGCCAAGCGGATTTTTTGCGGAAAAAATGTATGTGATTTCTTTAAGCCCAAGATTAGGATTAACGGCGCAATCCGATTTTATAACTTTATACGGAGAGCCGATATTTTCCTACAATATTTACGGCGGAAAAAATATGCAATTTAACGGAGAAAAATTTACCGTTCCTCTTATGCAAATCTCATACGGATTATATATAGAACTTTATATAACTCCAACCAAAGAATTGGAATTATATTTAGAAGCTGATATGAGAGGAAATTCTCAAAGCGTATTGGGATTTAAATACAATGGATTTAGTTTCGACTCATGCACGGGTTTGAAATGGTATTTTTAGTAAAATAAAAATCTAAAAATAAAAGTAAAAACGAAAAAATCTAAAGCGGTTTAAACGGCGGGTATAATGCCTGCCGTTTTATTTTATAATTATTTATTATAATTATTAAACGGCTTTTATTTTTTTAGGATTTTTTATCTTTATAGTATTTTGTTCTTTATATTTCAAAATTAATTTTCTTAAATTTTCCGAAGATTGTTTTCTTTCTTCGATTTCTTCTATTTGTTTATTTTCCATTATCGATTACTCCATAAATAAATTTTAAAATTAAATTTTAAATTAAATTATTAGAAATTTCCTTCTCGCCATACTTTGAAATTAGGATAATCCAATTTTTTAGATTTATCCTCATACCATTTGCAAACGGCCGCTGACATATTTATAACATAAAAATTAAATTCCGTTTTCCAGCCTTCGTTTTTAAATTTGCTAAAAGACGGAATAAATTTATCGTTAATAATTTCGTAAATATTCTTTTGAATTTCTTTAGTTGGAATATTGTTATCTTTTATCGCAATTCTCAAAATCAAATGAATCGACATAGACGATAAAGTGGAAGTTAAAACCGAATATTTGTCGTATAATTCCTCTTTTGTAAAATTTTTGTTTATCGTATCCGTCCATAATCTTATCATATTTCCGAGCGCTTCCAACTGTTCGGGTGTCGCTTTTTTGTCGGTTATTATACTCGCGTAATAATTTGCAAGTTCGTTAAAAGTTATTGAAGATTCTTCGTCTGCTATGGAAATCTCCTCAAGCTCTTCCAATTGCATCGATTTTATCATACTTTCCTTTTCGCTTGCATAAATATTATTTGCAATAATAATTGATAAAAGTAAAAAAGTTGTTATTTTTTTCATAAATTTAATTCCGTTTTGATTTGATTTACTATCTATTATCGGAAAAAATTTTATAATATATATTTTATTTAAAAGTAGTTTGAGCCACATTTGCCAAAGGGATGCGTAATTAGGCGAATATTCATACAAAGAGAATTTAAATTTATAATTTGCAAATACTAATATTATATTTTATAATCTATATTTACGATAATATTTTAATCGTTATTTTTAAATTATAAAATTATTTTATAAAAATTATTAAAAAATTTTGTTTGGAAAGTAAAAAATGATAAAAAGAATTACATTGCAAAACGGAATAAAAGTTATACTCGAATATAT
This sequence comes from uncultured Brachyspira sp., assembly GCA_964619175.1. Lineage (GTDB taxonomy): Bacteria > Spirochaetota > Brachyspiria > Brachyspirales > Brachyspiraceae > Brachyspira. The sequence goes on from CAZUEE010000034.1 coordinate 16,925, forward strand.
GCCCGTTTTAGACACCGTTTCGAGCGGTTTTTTCTTCGTTACGGGAAGCGCAAACGAAACTAAAGAAACAAACGGCTACACTCATTTTATAGAACATATGCTTTTTAAAGGCACGGATAAAATGAGCGCAAAAGAATTAGTTAGAAAAATAGAGGGAGTCGGCGGAGTATTCAACGCTTTTACTTCGAGACATTTAACTTCTTTTTATATCAATATAATATCGAAATATTTTGAAAGAGCTATCGATACTTTGGAAGATATTATTCTTAACTCGGCTTTTAGAGAAGAGGATATTTCAAAAGAAAAAAAAGTGGTTATAGAAGAAATTAAAATGGTAAACGACACTCCCGAAGAAACCGCATCGAGTCAGTTTTTTGCAAACGCCTATAAAGGAACTTCTATGGCTTTTCCTATAGGCGGAAATATAAGCAATATAAAAGGCATAAACAGAGAAAAAGTATATAAATATTTTAAAAAACATTTCAACTCCAATAATTTGGTAGTTTCGATAGCGGGAAAATTCGATATGGATTTGGCGATAAAAAAATTATCTGCGATTAAATTGGGAAAAAAAATTAAAACCGTTCGTGAAGAAATTCCTTTTTTTTATAAAACTGCGGCAAAAGAAAAAGAAGAGTTAAATCATGTATATTTTTCTTTATACGCTCCTTCATATAAGGCGAACGAAGATAAAAAATATAGCATGAATATTCTAAACGATATATTTGGCGTAAGTTCTTATTCGAGATTATATCAAAGCGTGCGGGAAAATAAGGGATTATGCTACAATATATACAGCGCTTCTACAAGTTTTATAAACGGAGGAATATTTGAAATAACCGGCTCTACAAGTTTGAAAAATTACGAAGAGACTATAGAAACTATATACGGCGAGATAGATAAAATGATAAACGAAAGAATATCGAAAGAAGAATTGGAAGAATCAAAGGAAAGTTATAAAAGTTATATGGCTTTCAGCAAGTTAAACGCAAATTATATAATGAATAAAAACGCCAGAAACGAAATATACGCTTCAAAATATATGTCGTTTAAGGATATTTATAAATCTATAGACAAAGTTAATTTAAAATCGGTAAACGAAGTTATAGATGAAAAATTATTAAATAAAAAATTCTTCCTAACCTCCGTAGGACCTAAAGGCTCAAAAATTATAAGCAAAAATATAAGCAAAAAATTAAATCTTAATTAAAGATATTTTTTTGATTTTATAATTTTTATTCACCCGTGTTAAGTTTTTGAATTTCTTCGGCGGTTAATCC
>CAZUEE010000035.1:0-17964 GCA_964619175.1 uncultured Brachyspira sp.
TAAAATTGTAAAATAAAATTATAAAAAGGCATCGTATTTAATGCGGTGTCTTTTTTTTATTCTTTAATAGTATAAGGCTCATTTTTACTATCAAACAAATCATGAGTTATTACGATAATTATATTAAAATATTTTTATTATAATTTGAGTTCTAAATTTAATTATGGATTTTTTATGAATAGAATAATTTTATTATTTTTAATTACTTCAATCACTTCGACTTTATCGTTTCCTCAAATTTCGCAAATTGTTCAAAATAACGATTTAATGAAAAGTATAGAAAATAACGATATCGAAAGCGTTAAAAATATATTAAGAGACGGAAACAACTTGGATATTTATAATAATAAATACGGCATGAGTTCTTTAATGTATGCCGCAAAAATCGGAAATATGGAAATTGTAAAAGAGTTGCTTGACTTCGGAGCCAAAGATTTTAATTTCGCTTTTTATATGGCATGTTTGGAAGGTTATTGGGATATAGCGCAAAGATTTATAGACGAGGGAGCGGATAATTACGATATGGCTTTAAGTTATGCGGCGATTGGCGGACGATTAAATATAATCGAAGAGCTTATTAATTTGGGAGCTAAAGATATTAACACGGCTTTGGTTTCGGCATGCGAGGGAAATAATTTGGAAGTTGTAAAATACTTAATAGAAAAAGGAGCTAATGTAAATACAAAAGCGTATATAGAACCTTACAGATATTATGATGGAGCAGAAAGAAAATATCCTATAACGGCTACTACCGATACAAATATAATAAAAGAATTGGTAAACTCAGGAGCAACTAATTTAAACGAAGCGGTTATTTATAATGCGAAACATACCAACAGAATCGATATAATATATAATCTTTTGGAACTTGGAGCGGATGTAAATTCTCATAATTATGGAAACGAAAAAACAATTCTTATGTATTTAATAGAAAAAGAAAATCCCGATATTGAAGCGATAAAAAAAGTTATAGAACTTGGAGCAGACATTAACGCAACCGACAGAAACGGAAACAATATTTTAATAAGGGCGGTTATGTTCGAATATGAGAGAGAAGAAGCGGGAATATATAGAATTTTCGGAACTCCGCTTGAAGTGATGGAAGAATTATTAAAAGCCGGCGCCGACATGACGCAAAGAAATATATACGGAAATACCGCTTACAGAATAGCCGCCAAAAATAAGAAAAAAGATTTTATAGAATTGTTTGACAAATATAGATGATTTATTATTAATACTTACTTCAATTTGCAATCTATTATATAGGTTAACATATTGTAATTGAGAGCGATACGATTTATTTTTATCGCTTTTCGCTTGCCGTTTGCAATTTAAAAAAACGGATTGTTTTTTATTTTCAATATATTATAAGTTAATGTTAACATAATTTTATTAAATTTTTGTTAAATTTTTTAAAGTTTATTTAAAAATAAAAAAGTTCAACAAAATTTATATTTTTTTGTTATCTTATTGATATCAAATTATTTTGACAAATAATATTTTTTTTGTATAATATGTTACAAACTCTTAAAGGAGAAATTATGTATTTAGTAAACCTTATGGAACAGAAAATTTCCAAATTGGCGGACTCTTATTTTAAAGAAAAAAATATACCCGCAAATACGAATATGCGTATGGATATAATAGCCTATACTTTAAATAGAGTGCAACCTCAATATGTAACAAGCGCAAGAGGAGTTTTACACAGTTATGATAAAGGCGACACCGAAGAAAATATTGAAATATTGAATACGATAGCTAAAGCATGCGATGTTATTAGAAGAAGAAAAGAAAATACTCCTATAGATTCTATTCCTCTTATAGAAGAAAACGGATATTATTTAACCTATCCGAGTATAATGGGAAATATATTTTCGGCAAGCAGTTTTGAAAAAGTGGAAAGCGCATTGGTATATATGTATTATAACAGCAAACTTATAGAAGGATACGGAGCTAATTTTCCTAATCCAGCCGTGGTTTCAAAAAATGTTCCGGGAAAATTTATGTTCTGCTTTATGCCACAAAAAGTCGATTCAAACGACAGTATGGATATAGATTTGGATATAGTTATAGAAGCCAAAAACTATAAACAATATAAATCGGTTTTAAATTTTACCATTAGCCCTTCTTTTTATAACGCTAACGATATGCCTTTATTTTCCATAGAAGAGGTTAACGATATACTGCTAACGGAAGATTAATTATATTATAAATAATGAGAGCTATAAAATTTATACTGTTTTCATGTCTGTTTATTTTATGTATAGTTTTTGCAAATTTGATTCATAAAAATAAAACTACTCATAAAAAAATCGATTTGTCGGATAATCTTATATATTCCGATTTTATTTATATAAGCAATAACGATATAAAATCTCTCGCATCAATATCTTTTAATATTTCGTTCGACAATTTGTCCAAAATTTTTGAAACGGATAAAGATTTAATTAGAAACAATATTTTAAGAAAAAGTATAAAAGTTAGAGAAAGTGACGGAGAAGTTGTAGTATTCGTCGGAGACAATATAGTAGAGCAGATAACGGTTAATATAATAAATAATATAAATTCTTCTTTAGAAAATATATTAAATAATTTGGGTTCGAATAATATTAATCTTAATAGAGAAATAATAGATGATATTAACGGAAATGTTTTAGTAGAAATATATTTTTGTGAAAATGAAAATTATAAATTTATAATTACCAAATCAGATAATAATCAAACTTTGTCTATAGATTATGTTAATTTAAAAATATTATAAAGAATATTATAAATTATATATTGACAAATTTTATAAAATATAATATATTACTAACTAATATTAATTATCAATTATAAATTATTATTTAATACTATTATGGGGTTATTATGAACAATACGAGAAACACCATACAAAAGCAGGTTATTTTAAATGCCGTTAGAGAATTAAAAAATCATCCGACTTCGGAAGAAGTTTATAACTATATAAAGCCAAATTTTCCTTCCATAAGTTTGGGAACGGTATATAGAAATTTAAATTTACTTTCGGAAAATAAAGACATACAAAAAATATCGATAATAGACGATGCCGTGCGATTCGACCATAAAACGGAAGAACATTATCATTTTCAATGCGATAAATGTAAAAAATTGTTCGATATGCCTATGGAATATCAGAAATTTTTAGATGAAGCCGCTTCGAAAGAAAACGATATGGAAATAATAAAGCATGATATTGTATTTTTAGGAATTTGCCCGTCTTGTAAATCTTAAAATTTTGTTCTAACAAAAAATTATTAAATTTTTATTTTTATAAAGTATTGATTTAACTAATATTTTTTATATAATATAATAATAGTAAAATAAATAATTTTAAGGATAATGTATGTCGAAAGGCTATTTAGCTTTAGTATTGCATGCTCATTTGCCTTATGTAAGACATCCCGAGCATGAAGATTTTTTAGAGGAAGATTGGTTATACGAAGCCATCACCGAGACTTATATACCTTTGCTTGACTCTTATGAGAGATTGGTTAATGATGGAGTTAATTTTAAAATAACGATGAGTATCACTCCTCCACTTATGAATATGTTGGCAAATGAACTTCTTCAAAACAGATATGTGAAATATATAGAGAATTTAATAAAATTGGCGGAAATGGAGTGCGAAAGGACCTCGCTTGACCCTAATTTTCATCATACGGCGGAAGTTTACAGAGATAAATTCTATAGAATAAGAGACATATTCGTTTATAAATATAATAAAAATCTCTTAAACGGCTTCAGATATTTTTTGGAAAAGGGAAATTTGGAAATAATAACCTGCGGAGCCACTCATGGATTTTTTCCTTTTATGCAAGAATACCCAAACGCCATAGAAGCGCAATTAAGAATGGCGGTTAAAACTTACGAGAGGCACATGGGAAGAAAACCGACCGGTATATGGCTTGGAGAATGCGGTTTTTTTCCGGGACTTGAAAAATATTTAGCGAATAATGGAATTAAATATTTCTTTGTAGACACTCACGGAATAATGCATGCCGATAAAGTTCCAAAATATGGAGTTTATGCTCCTTTATATTGTTCGAGAGAGAGCAGAGTAGCGGCATTTGGACGAGATATTGAAAGTTCTAGGAGCGTTTGGAGCGCGGAGGTAGGTTATCCCGGCGATTTTAGATATAGAGAATTTTATAGAGATATAGGATATGATTTGCCTTTTGAATATATTAAAGATTTCGTTCAAAGTAACGGTTTAAGGAAAAATACGGGAATTAAATATTATAGAATTACAGGAAAAGATTGCCCCAAAGAACCTTATAATCCAGAGGCGGCTATGGCTGCGGCGGGAGAACATTCGGGCAATTTTATGTTTAACAGAGAAAAACAGATAGAATATTTGGCTTCCGTTATGGACAGACCTCCTATAGTAGTCTCTCCATATGATGCGGAATTATTCGGGCATTGGTGGTATGAAGGACCTATGTTTATAGAGTTTTTAATGAGAAAGATTCATTTTGACCAAAGTGTTATAGAAACGATAACTCCTAAAGAATATTTGGAAAGGCATCCGGTAAATCAAATATCTATGCCTTCGATGTCAAGTTGGGGAGCGAACGGATACGGAGAAGTATGGCTTAACGGAACTAACGGTTGGATATACAGGCATTTGCATAAAGCGGCAGAAAGAATGATTGAACTTGCGCATGATTATTATAACGAAACGGGACTTTACGAAAGAGCCTTAAATCAGGCTGCAAGAGAGCTTTTGCTCGCTCAAAGCAGCGATTGGGCTTTTATAATGCATACGGGAACTATGGTCGAATATGCTGTTAATACGACAAAATTATATTTAAAAAGATTTACCGATTTATACTATGCCATTAAAAACAGAGACTTAAACGAAGAATGGTTAAGCAAATTGGAATGGCGAGACGATATATTTCCAGAAATGGATTTTAGAATATATAATTAACGCTAAAAAATCATGCATAACAACGATTTTTTAATAATAGTAAATTATTATATTTATTAAATAAATTAAAAAATAAAAATAGCCGACTCATTTTTTAATGAAATCGGCTATCTTCACCTAAACACTATTAAATTTAATTTACTGAATTAGGCGCAATATGCCCTGTCCCATGTTGTTGGCTTGAGCAAGCATAGCCAAATTGGATTGTTGTAATATGCTGTCTTTAGCCAATTGAACGGAAGATTCTGCCATATCCGTGTCTCTTATTCTACTTTCTGACGCTATAGTGTTTTCATAAGCTATCATTAAACCTTTGGCTGTTAATTCCAATCTGTTTTGATAAGCTCCGAGATTAGACCTTTGTTTTGAAACTTTCGTTAAAGCTTCATCTACCAAACCAATCGTAGTATTCGCCTTATCTACAGATGAAATTGATATAGCCGTTCCATCTTGAGCGTTTTGTATACCCAAAGCGGCGGCAGTCATAGTGCCGATATAAACTCTTCTTCTTTCGTCCATATTGGCTCCTATATGAAACCACATACTTGAAACGGGATTTCCGCCTTCGTTAGGGTTTGCAAATCTGCCCGTAAGCATATTAAGAGTATTAAACTGAGCATGACTTGCTATACGATTAACTTCGTCTACCAATTGAGACACTTCCACTTGAATAAGCATTCTATCCGCATCGGTATATATTCCGTTTGCAGCTTGAACCGCCAATTCTCTTATTCTTTGAAGAATATCTTGGCTTTCTTGAAGGTAACCTTCTGTAGTTTGAATGAAAGAAACTCCATCTTCCGTATTCCTTTCCGCTTGACGCAAACCTCTTATTTGAGTGCGCATCTTTTCGGATACAGCCAAACCCGAAGCGTCGTCTCCCGCTCTGTTAATTCTGAGACCCGAAGATAATTCTCTCATATCTTTTCCAACATCCCAGTTTTTAAATTTTAAAGTGCGCTGCGAATTAATAGCGCTGATATTATTATTGATGATCATCGTCATCCTCCATGATATTTATTCAAAAAGGCATCCCGCCTAATTGTCAAAAAAAATATTAAAGAGAATTTACGGTATTCCGACAATCAAAAGCGAAGACTTGAGTTGCAAGAATACCGATAATTCTCGGAATATATTTAAAACTACTAAATATATTCCTTACATATGGTATAACAACTTTACAAACTGAAAGCTCAAGACCGCCAAATCTCTGGGCTTTCATTTGTTATATAATTATTTTCGGCTTTATCGACATAAAATTAAGTTTCGTTTAGCATTTTTTTTAATTTTCTTATATAAAAACGGACTAAAAAGAGTTATTATAATACATTTGATACATTTTTAATAAATATTTAAGCAAAATTTTAATAATTTCAAATTGAATTATAAAAATTTAAAGCTATTTATTTTTAAAACGAAAATAATAACGATACGATTAATAAATCGAATAAGGTTGTTTAATTATGCGTAAAATTTGTTTAACATATTTAATAATTATTTTTTTATTGTCAATTAATTTTAATCTTTTTCCAAATGATTTAAATAATAATTTTAAGATGATTTCAAGGCAGGGAGAGACTTCTATAATAGTTAATGAAGAAAATTCGAATATGGATTTTAAAAATAGTTTTCCTAACGATTATTTTTCCGTTTCCACTAAAGAATCTTCTTACTTGGTTCTTGATAATGTAAAAAAATCAATTATATTAATGCCAAGTTCGAAATTGACTTTTGAAAATAATAAATTCAGTTTGGATTATGGTTATATATATATTAAAACAAAACATAATAACGAAGATAGAATAACATTTACTAAAGAAGGCAAAACTTATAACCTTAACGGAAAATCGTTTGCTGTAATTTCCTACGATGAAAATACATCCGTTATAAGTTATGATAGTGCCGTAAAAATATCGCCCGAATCGTCTTTGGGAATAAATTATTATTTAGAACCTTTTAATAAAACTTCGATTATGCCGATTCTTAACGGTCCTTATAGAATAACCGAAAACGAAAAAACTTTGATTGATTATGTTTCAAGACAGCTCGAGATGGAAATCAATAGTCATTTAAACGAAGATATAGAAAGATATAATTTTAAAATAATGGAAGGGGCTAAAAACGAAACTACAATATATAGAGTAGTTCATCCAAAAGAAGGTCCGAATATATTTTTGATAGTCCCGCATGGAAGCGAAAGAGTCGGAACGGATGTGGCTATGGAAAGAATCAATATGCCTATAAAAAAAGGAAGTTTAACGATAGTTCCTATAGCGGTCCCAGAAGCTTATAATAAAAATATTAGGGCAATAGAAGGACTCGACATAAACAATAGATTCTTCGATAAAAAAATAAATAGAAGCGTAACCGATAAACTCGCAAAAAAATATATGGACATGCTTGACGAATATAAAATAGATGTCGTTTTAACTTTGCATGAAGGAAACGGATTTAAAGAATTTTTCGGAGATTCGATTATATACGATAGTAAAAAATTGGACGATAAAGTTTCTAAAGTTTTGTCAAATATAAATTCAAGAATAGAGCCTATGAAATTTAAATTTAAGCAAATGTATTATCCTATGCCGACTACTATAACTTATTACGCCTCCAAAAAAAATATAGACGCTTTCGGAATAGAGCTTACGAGAAATTTAGATTATGATAAAAAGAGAATCATAATGCATACGATATTAAACGAATTCTTAAAAATATACGGGCTAGAATAATAATTATTTAATTAAAAATTCTTTACTTTTTCTTTTCAAAAGAAAAAATTATACCGACTGTTTTTTCATTCTTTGGTAAATATAAATATACATCACCGTAGCCAATATAACCGAAACTATATCCGCTATAGGTTGAGCCCATACGATGCCGTTTATACCGAATAATTTTGTTCCTATTATTATTGCGGGAACAAAGGCTATTCCCTGCCTGCTTAACGAAAGAAATAAAGAGGGAACGGCTTTCCCCAATGCTTGAAAAGTAGACATAAATATAAATTGAAATCCTATAATCGGAGCAACCGAATAACATGCCATTAAAAATTTAACTCCATAATCTATTACCTCATCGTTGTCAATAAATAATTTAACCGCTTGATTTGAAAATATAAAAGACAATATTAACAAAACTATCCCCGTTATAACGCTTGTCAAACATGAAAGTTTTATAGCAGCATTCATTCTCTTGTGATTTTTTGACGCAAAATTATATCCTATAAAAGGCTGAATTCCCTGCCCCAAACCGATAAAAACTAAAATGACTAAAGTAAATAATCTTTGAGCGACTCCGAGTCCTGCAACCACATTATCTCCGAATCCCGCCGCATAATTATTTATAAGGATATTCGAAGCGCTCATAAGAATATTGTTTATCGACACAGGAATTCCTATGGACAATACATTTTTTAATATATCGGGTTGTATAGAAAAATCTTGCAAATTTATAGATAGGAAAGATTTTTTTCTTAAAATATGCCAAATATAATAAAAGGTAGAGCATGCATTTCCTATGATGGTGGCAAGCGCCGCTCCAGCTACTCCCATATTCATTGAAAGTATCATTATCGGGTCTAAAACTATATTTACAATAGTTCCTATCATCATACCTATCATAGCCTCTTTAGAAGCTCCCTCAGAGCGCACTATCTGTCCCATAGTCATTTGATTTACTACGAAAGGCGCTCCGAATCCGACTATAATCAAATAATCTTTTGCAAATTCATAAGTATTTTCGCTCGCTCCCGATATTTTTAATATAAAAGGCATAAATATCAAAAATATAGCCATACTTATAAATCCGACTATAATGCTCGAATAAAATCCGAAAGAAGAAATTTTCTTTACTTTATCGTATCGTTTGGCTCCCAAATTCCTCGAAATATACGAAGCGCCGCCTATTCCGAAAATATTGCCGAAAGCCATAAGAAGCAAATAAATCGGCATGGCAAGAGAAACCGCAGCCACTTGATTAGGGTCTCCCGTTTGTCCTACGAAAAAAGTGTCAACCATATTATAAAACACATTCACAAGCATGCCCAATATTGTAGGCATAGCCAAAGAAAATAAAGATTTATATACGGGATAATTTTCAAAAATATCTATTTTTTTATCGGTCATAATTTTTCCTCTTTTAAAATAAAATTGTTTTTATAATGCATATATTGTATATTATAAAATAAAATATAGCAAGCGATATATTTTATTTTATATAAATTATATTTTCTAAATTTAAGAATTATCTTTTATTATTGCCAAGCTCACAAATAAATATTGCAGATATTACGAGTATTCCGCCGAGTATAAAATTAAAAGTTAATTTATCTTGCATAAAAATTACTCCGCATAAAGCTCCCAAAAAAGCCTCCATATTCAATAAAATGCTCGTCTTATTTACTGAAACATATTTTTGAGAAACGGTCTGAAGCAAATATGCGATTCCAGAAGCAGCTATAGACAAATATAGAAAAGAGATTATTATTTCGGATGAAAGAATTTCAATATTTAAACGAGCGTTCGTTATCAACGCAAAAGATAAAGATATGATTCCAGATATTATTAACTGCCAAATAGCCATAAGTATTCCGTTTACATATTCTATTATGGCATCTATCAATATCAAATGAACGGCAAAAGCGACCGCGCATAAAAGAGCGAATAAATCTCCAATTTTAACCGCGTTTAATCCGTTAGCCAAAGTAAGAAAATATAAACCGATTATGGTTATAATAGCCGCTATAAACGAAGATATATGAGGACGTTTTTTATATATAATCCAAACCAAAAAAGGAACGAATATAACATTAGAACCGGTGAAAAAAGCGACTTTTGACGCCGTTATAAATTGAGAGCCCATAGTTTGCAAAAAGAATCCCAAAAATAAAGCCACTCCGACCGGAATCGACAATAATATATCTTTTAATTTCGTTCTTTTCGTGTATTTAAAAAATATTAAAGCCAAAAAAATTCCGCCGAGCAAATTTCTAAAACCCACCAAATAAAATGGCGGGACTTTTTCAACTACGACTTTTACGGCGACAAAACTATACCCCCAAATTAAAGCCGTTAAAAAAATTCCAAACGACCCCAATTTTTCCGAAGCGAAGCCTTTGACATCTCTATTATTTTTTTTAGTCATTTAATTCGATTTTAATTTATTTTGAAACAATTTAATTATTTTATTATTACCTTTTTCTTTAGCTATATTATATTCTCTTTCAAAACCTTTTTCGTCATAATAATTTAACAATATGTCGCAAACTTCTATATGACCAAACTCCGAAGCCAAAGATAAAGCCGTAAATCCTTTTGTGGTTTTTTCCTCTATCTGATTTTGAGCTCCGTTTCTTAACAAATATTCCACAACATTAGCCTTGCCGTTGTCGGAAGCTATTATTAAAGCAGTTTCGTTACTATTGCTTTTTTTGTTTATTATATTAGGAGATAATTTTAATATATATTTCACTATATCCAAATAACCTTTAGCGCATGCGAACATAAAAGCGTTCCATCCGTTAATATCTTTTTCTTCTAAAACTTTTATATTATCTTGAACCAAATATTTAACCGATTTTAAATTATCGTATATGATAGCCCACATTAAAGGAGTTATATTATTTGAACTTTTATTTTCTAATGAAACTCCTCTACTTCTTAACAATTCTATAATATCGATATTTCCATGTATTATGGCATGAACCATAGCGTTCCTTCCTATACTGTCTACCGCATTGACATCCGCTTTTTTGTCCAAAAGTTTTTCCGCTATTTCCACTTTGCCTTGAAAAGCCGCATACATCAAAGGAGTTTTATAATCGTCATCCGCTTTGTTTATATCGGCTTTATAATTTAGCAAAATATCTATTATCTCGTCGTTTGATATTTCTATTGCGTAAATTAAAGGAGTTTTTCCTTCGTCCGATACTCCGTTTGGTGAGATTCCGTTCATAAGTAAATATTCTATTATATGTTTATGTCCCGCAGATGCAGCCATTGCCATTGCTTTCGGAGCTTCTTTTTTTGAGTCGTAGAAAAAATATCTCACTATATCCAAAAATCCGTTATGAGCAGCCGAAATAAAAGCGCTTGAAAATATGTTTTCTTTTTTATTACCCAATTTTTGATTAATATAATGAACCAAAGACAAATTTCCGCTAATCGCCGCTATAGTTAAAGAATATCTTGGAATTTTCAAACGCCCTTTATTTATTATATATTCCACTATATCTATATTTCCGCTCGAGATTGCATAGGATAAAACCGTTTCCTCGTAAATATCCTCGTCGTCAAGTTTCGCTCCATTGTCTATTAAAAATTTTACTGCTTGAAAATCGGATTTCTGGCAAGCATACATAAGAGGAGTCATACTTATATCAGTTTTAACATTTACATCCGCCTTATTTTCAACCAATACTTTTATTATATCGAAATAATCTTCCGAGCATGCATAATGCAAAGCCGTTTCACTGTTTACATTGCTTAAATTGATATCCGCTCCCCTTTCTATCAATAATTTCACTATATCCAAATGTCCGCTCGCCGAAGCGTTCATTAAAGGAGTTATAAATAATTTGTCTTCTTTGTTTATATCCGCTCCAGCGTCCAAAAGAATTCTCACTATTTCTATATGTCCCAATTTAGCCGCATTAGTAAGAGGAGTAAGCCCCAATACATTTGGCAAATTTATATCTATATTTTTATTGTTTAATAATATTTTTACTACTGACGCTTTATTATTAGCCGCTGCCTCATGAAGCTCTATCTCTATCTCTCTCATATTATTTCCTTTTTTATTTTATTTAATCGTTAAATAAAATAAATTAAAACAAAATCATGTTTTTATTATATAGTATTTATTATAAAACTTCAAATAGAAAATATTGAAATTAAATAAAATTTTATAAAGAATTTATCAAAACATTTATTTAAAATTATTTAAATATAAAATATATGGAAGCTATGGCGCAATATATGGCAGTTCCGGCTATATCGCATATTGAAGTTAGAACGGGCGCTCCGCTTATGGCTGGGTCTAATTTAAATTTCGTCAATATAAACGGCAGAGTGATTCCTATTATGCTTCCTATAAAAACGATACTAAACATAGAAAGCGCTACTATATAGGCTATTTCCACTCCGCCTCTTATTATTCCCAAGATATAACCTCCAAAAGCCATACTCAAACCCAATATTGAAGCTACGAGCATCTCTTTCGAAAGCATATAAAACCAATCTTTTAATGTAACATCTCCAACAGCCAAAGAACGAATAACCAAAGTAGCCGATTGACTTCCCGCGTTTCCTCCGCTTCCTATCAACAAAGGCAAGAATACAACCAATATTATATGTTTCTGTATCGTGCCTTGAAAAGCGCTTATTATTCCGCCCGAAAATAAATTTACGAAAACCAAAGCCATAAGCCATAATACTCTTTTTTTATATACGGTAAATATCGGAGTTATTTTTAAATTGTCGTCAAACTGATTTATTCCAGCCATTCTGTGAAAATCCTCGCTATATTCTTCTTCTGCGACATCGAATATATCGTCTATCGTTACTATTCCTATCATCGAATGTCTGTCGTCTATAACAGCCAAAGAATGCAAATTATATTTTTTTATTATATTAACCGCTTCCTCTCTCTCTTCATAAGCGGATATATAAGGGCAATTATTTGTTATTTCGGATATTAAAGTATTTTTGTCGGTAAAAAATAATTTTCTGATGGCTATAGAACCTATTAAAGTTCTTTTTGCATCCAAAACATATATCGTAGTATAAGTTTCGGATTCTTCGATATTGCTTCTAATATATTCAAAAGATTCTTCCACAGTCCAATCGGGTTTTATGGAAATATATTCAGGCGTCATCATTCTTCCAACGCTTCCTTCGGGATACGCCAAAAGCCAAGAAGCCATCTCTCTCTCTTCGCTTCCCAACAATTTCAATATTTTTTGAGACATATCTTCGGGAATCGATTCCAAAAAAGATGTTCTGTCGTCTGGCTCGATATTTTCAAGCAATTCGGCAATATCGTTTTTAGTCATATTTTCTACGATTTTTTGCTGGTCTATAGGCGCTAATTCGGGGAAAACTTTAAAATAATATTCTTTTGGAAGTATGCTGAATATTTTATATTTGTATTCGTTTTTTAGAGATGTTATTAAATCTGCGGTTTCGACTTCCTGCCACAATATCAATATATCGCTTATTTCGTCCCATTCTTCTTCTTCGATAAGTTCTTCCATTTCGGGCTTTAAAAGTTCTTTAAGCATATTACACCAACTAAACGATTTTTTGAAGTATATATTAAAATTTTATATAAATCAATACGGACATTTTATTTTGATAATAACCGTTTAAAATATAAAATATATTTGTTGATAATTTTTTTTATTAAAATATAATAAAGCGTAAATAAAACATATAATAAAATAAAAAATAATTGGAGTTAAAAATGAGCGTATATGATTATGTGGTAAAAGATAGCAAGGGAAAAAATATCAAATTAAGCAAATACGAGGGACATGTTTTATTAATCGTAAATACGGCTACAAAATGCGGTTTTACGAAACAGTATCCCGCTTTGCAGGAATTATACAAAAAATATAAAAAAGAAGGCTTTGAAATTTTGGATTTTCCATGCAATCAATTTGGCGGACAGGCTAAAGAACCTATAGACGAAATATTAAAAATAAGAGAGGAAAATTACGGAGTCAAATTCAAATTGTTCGACAAAATAAAAGTCAACGGTAAGGAAGCCGAACCTTTATATCAATATTTAAAAAGCGAAAAACCTACGGAAGAAGGCGTTGAAAAAATCAGATGGAATTTCACAAAATTTTTAATAGACAGAAAAGGAAAAATCGTGGCAAGATTCGATTCTAGAGTTAAACCAGAAGAACTTGACGAAACTATAGAAAAATTATTAAAAAATTAGGACAAAAAATATGAAAGATATAAAAATAGAAATATGCGTAGATTCGGTAGAATCCTGCATAAACGCCGAAAGAGGCGGAGCGAATAGAGTGGAACTTTGCGGAAATTTATTCGAAGGCGGAATTACTCCAAGTTTCGGAATATTGGAGCTTGCAAAAGAAAAAATAAATATTCCAATATACGCTATGGTTAGACCGAGAGGCGGAGATTTTCTTTATAGCGAAATAGAATTTGAAGTTATGAAAAGAGAAATCAAATCTTTGAAGTCTCTTAATATAGACGGAATAGTTTTTGGAATTTTGACTAAAGAAGGCAAAGTTGATAAAAGACGATGCTCTGAATTACTGGATATTTGGGGAAGCGATAAAGCGGTTTTTCACAGAGCTTTGGATGTTTCAAAAAATTTATTCGAATCGGTTGAGGATATTATTTCGATTGGAGGTTTTGAGAGAATATTAACATCTGGTGGCGAGGCTAATGTTATGAGCGCGATTGCTAATTTAAAAGAAATGGTAAAAAGATATGACGATAAAATAACCATCATGCCCGGAGGCGGAATAAATACTGATAATATAAAATATATAAAAGAAAATACGGGAGCAAAAGAATATCATATGGCGGCAAATAAAAATATTGACAGTTTTATGGAATATAGAAATGAAAATGTATTTATGGGAGGCGCTTTGAGACTTCCAGAATTCAGCGTAAAAATCACGGATGAAAATAAAGTTAAAGAAATAATTTCCAAAATATGAATAAAAAAGAATTAATACATGATTTAAAATATTCTTTTCCTATAACCGTTCCCGTTCTTATAGGATATTTATTTTTGTCTATAGCTTACGGAATACTAATGAAAGCTAAAGGATTCGACACTTGGCTTGCGCTATTTATGAGTTCGGCGGCTTATTGCGGAAGTATGCAATATATCGCTGCAAATTATTTATTTTTAGCGCCTTTCAATCCAATATACGCTTTTATATTAACTTTAACCGTAAATGCAAGAATGAGTTTTGAAGGAATATCGATGGTAAACAAATATAAGAAAACGGGAATATTGAAACCTTTTTTAATATTTCTTATAACGGACGAAACTTTTTCTATTCTTTATAGTGCAAAAATACCGGAAAATGTAAACGAAAAATGTTTTTTATTCTTCGTTTCTTTTTTAAATTATTCGTATTGGGTTATGGGAACTTTATTGGGTTGTATGCTTGGAGAATATATAAAATTTAATACCAAAGGTTTGGATTTTGTATTAACGGCATTATTTGTAGTAATATTTACAGAACAATGGACAAAAAATAAAGGGCGAAAAGCTTCTATAATCGGTTTGATATGTTCCATTCCTATACTGATATTTAAAACTAATGCCTTTATAATTCTTGCCATGATTTTAATATTTGCTGTTATAACTGTAATGTATAATATGGAAAAATATTATAAATCTATAAATTAAGAGAAAAAAATGTCGGATAAAGAATTATTAATAACGGCTTTAATCATAGCGGCGGCTACTTTAATTATAAGATTTTTGCCTTTTATAATAATAAGAAAGTCGATAGCCGAAAGAAGATATATAAAATTTTTAGGCGATATGATGCCTTACTCTATGATAGCCTTGCTCGTTATTTATTGTTTGAAAGATATTAATTTAATAAAATATCCTTACGGAATTCCAGAATTAATTTCAATAGCGATTATAATAGTTTTGCATATATTAAAAAGAAATGTTTTAATTAGTATTGGAGCGGGAACTATAATTTATATGTTTTTGGTTCAAATAATTTTTGTTTGATTTTATAATTAATAAAATTTAAAATAATTAATAAAAAAATTATATTATTTGGAGTTATTATGGGATTATACGAATATTTATCTTCGGGTTTTGGAAAAGCGGAAAGTTTAAATTGCGCTGAAAAAATATTATACGGAGCGAATGAAATATACAACTTAGGAATAGACAAAAACGATTTAAAATTAGCGGCGGGGTTCGGAGGAGGAATGGGAGTTGGAATTACCTGCGGAATAATAACGGGCAGTATAATGGCGTTTTCCAAAGCTTTTATAATAGAAAAAGGACATGAAAGCTCTTTGTTAAAAGAAATAGAATTGGAATTTATTACTAGATTTCAAGAAAAAATGGGAGATGTTAATTGCATTCCTTTGGTTGAAAAATATAGAAACAAAATTAACGGATGCGATTATATGCTTTTGGAAGCGAGTAAAATATTCGACGATATTATGAACAAATATTATAAAAAATAATACGGTCAAAAATTTTGCTTTTTAAAATATATTTTTTAATCTCATATAATTTCGTTTTCTAGTCTCGTTTTATAAATATATTCGTATAAACTATTCGTAATTTTGTCATGTTCTTCTCTATTTTTAATTTTTTTAGTCGTCATTATTTTCATTTTCATTTTGCCCGCTTTTTTATTTTTGTCGATAATAGGCATATCGTAATCGTATTCGGCAAGTATAAAATTATGGCGCAAATACCAATTTATACGCTTTTTTGCAATTTCATTTAATTCGTAAGGTTCTACTTCTATAACCGTTAATTTGTCTTTTAAAGAATCGAGTATTTGAATTAAAATTTGTGAGCCGTAATTTTTTCCTCTAAATTTTTTATCAACGGCAAAATATTCGATAAAATTAAAATATTCCAAATTCCAAATTATAACAATTCCAATTGGAATATCGCCGTCAAGTAAAGAATAAAAACTATAATTTTTATTTTCATTATTTTCCAAAATTGCGTCAAAATTCCATCTCTCTTCTATAGGAAAAGCTTCTTCGTATAATGTTTTTGCAAAATCCTTATATTGCAGATTATCTTTAATTTCTAAAAATTGTATCATAAAATTTCCTCAAAATATCGTTTGTAATTTAGTGTCATTATATACGATTTTTTAATAAAGTAAAGTAAATAATTTTCTTAAATTAATAAATATTTAACAAAAATAAAGGGACATGCTTTTTAGCATATCCCTTTGCAAACACTATATTAATATAATTTTCTCACCACACAAAATTTTAACTTTATTTGAAGTCTTTGTTTAAATGCCAATCTAGAGGAGTTCCGTAAGCGAATTTAAAATTAAATCTATTTAAATCCCAAGAATGGTTAACTCCCCAATTTAATCTATCGTCATAGTAATGAGGTCCATATCGTCTAGCCGTCCAAGGCGCCAAGTAATATGGTTTAGAGTTTCTACCATCGGAAAACATGGTGCAATAATAAGAATCTACTCCATATTCGACTCCGAATTTAAATCCTGCGTTCAAAACTATAATTTCCAAATCGCCTCTCTGCCAAGAATGTATAGCTCTCATAAATTCATTAAGGCAATCGTTATTATAATCGCAATAACCTTTACCTCCATTTTGAGAATCTTTAGTTTTATTCAACATAGTTTCATAAAGCCCGCCTATAGTCCAAGTTCCGTTACGGCTTCCTCTCCTATATTTTACTATTAATCCTCCAAGGAATTTTTTTACTTTTACATTATATATATTATCATGCGATTGATGCACATAAATTATATCGAAATTCTTATCGAAGAAATAATAATTTCCATTTTGTATAGCTTGGTCTCCGCCATGATAACGATTGTCTCCATCTCTTATGAACCATCTCTTTCCATCATTAGGTCCCTTTCTGTTAATCATATCCTTCCAAATTTGAGCCAAAACATTGGTGTCTTGCCAACTTACTATTTGAGTATCCTTTCCAGAAAAAGGAGTATATACTTCCATATATGTTCTCGCTGGGTAATAATGATTAGCAGGCGGGGTTGCTTGCGTAGGCATCTTATATGGATTATTAGCGGGAAGTTCGATAGGGTCTGGGCTTCCGGGAGTAGGACGGGTCGGCATTGGGTCTGGTGTCGGTGTAGGAGTTGGGTCTGGCGTAGGTGTAGGTTCAGGAGTTGGTGTAGGTTCTGGCTCAGGAGTTAGTTCTGGGTCTGGAGTTGGCGTAGGCGTTGTGTCAGGGTCCGGTGTAGGGCTTGGGTCTGGCGTAGGTGTAGGTTCAGGAGTTGGTTCTGAATCTGGTTCAGGTGT
>CAZUEE010000036.1:0-17805 GCA_964619175.1 uncultured Brachyspira sp.
GGTTTTATGATGGTATTTTTGGAATTAATGAAGCGATATAAATTTTATTTTTCAAACATTTATTAATATAGAAAAATATTCATAATTATGTAAACTTTGTGTATTTATCTTTAATATAAAAATATGTGAAAATAAATTATAATTTTTTTTGAAAATTTGTAAAAAAATGCTTGACTTTTATAAAATAATTACTATATTATGGATATATATAAAGATTAAATATTTTAAAGGAGGCATTATTATGCTAAAGAAAAGAGTTTATTTACTAATCGTCATCTTTGCGATTGTAGCGGTAACGGGTTGTGAGAAGAGACCTACTACGCCAGACATCGGCTTGAGTGTTAGCGTAGACGAAGAGGTTTCGATTCCTTCCGACAAAGACAATATCGATAAAGATAACACAGACAAAGATAATACGATTAAGGACAATACTGAAGATGCAACTCCAGATGAGGGACAAGTCGATACTTTATTACAAGAACTTGAAGGCGAATATATATCGTCTCAAAAATTTAATGAAGACCAAAAATTTGGTAATACGAGCTATCAATACAAAGCGGTTATAGCTAAAGATTCAAACGGAGAATACATTTTCTCATTGTATAAAGGAAACAACCTTTATGATAATGCGAAAAGAGATGCTGGCAAGGACAATGGAAATAAAAAGGCTCTTACGAGTTGGCAAACATATTATGCCACATTAAATGGCGATGGTTCTATATTATTAGAAATACCAGCTGGAGTGGTATATGATAGCCCAGAAAAAGGATGGATTACTCATACTATAAATGTAAAATTGAATAAAGTAAAATAATTTTAAGATAATTAAGGATTAAAGGCGATGCATGAGAATGCATCGCCTTTTTTATTTCTTATTTTATAAAAATAAAGAAAAAAATTCCTGCTCTTTTTTACCAACAACAAAAAGAACAGGAAAATTTAAATATTTTATAAAAAGTAATAATTAATCGTCCATTTTTTGTCCCATAAGTTGTCCGCTGCCAGATATAAATAATTCCATCATATTGTTTAATTTTATTTTGTAATTGCCAAATTCTTTTTCAATATCCGTAATGGAAGCTTGAGGATAATTATTTTTTAAAACGTTTTGAACAGCGTTCGGCAAAACGGTTAATGGAATTGGAATATAATCGCTCTCTATTTTATCCCATTCTCCGTTTGGAAAAAATTTTATATCGACTCCGTTATTTAATTTTACATCAAATTTTCCATCATCTCTTTCCACTTTTAGTATTTGAGCGTTTGGAAAATTTTTCTGTATAAAACTTTGAGACGATTTAGGCAACTGCGAAATTGGAACTACCATATCGGCAAATAAAACCGAAGATAATAACAAACCGATTAATAAAGCTAATGTTTTTCTCATAAATGGAAAACTCCTTGAATTTTTATTTTATTATATAATATATAAAACAAATATTCTGTCAATATATAAAATATTTTATAATTTTTAAGTTTACTCGCTTGAACTTTTACCGTATAAATTGATTAAAATCTTGTTTTAATTTATAATCGAATATATAATACTTTTGTTTAATTTTAAATTTAGGAAATAAAAATGTATAAAAAAATAATAATATCAATTATTCTAATTTTGGGTATAGTATCTTGCGGGCAAAATTCCGAAATCTCTACAAACGATACGCAAAATGAAAGAATAATAAAAATCATAGAAAATAACGATATTAACGAATTAAATTCCATATTGGAACAAGGCGATATAAATATTAACGATATTATCGAAGCGGAAATTGATAAAGATATTGGACTTCAAATATCTATGACACCTCTAATGTATGCTTCATATTTAGATAATTATGAAATGGCAAGATATTTAGTAGAAGAGAAAGGAGCGGATATTAACGCTAAAAACGAATACGGCTGGACTGCTTTAACTTATGCTTCGGATGAAGAGCATTTAAATATGGTAAAATATTTAGTAGAAAACGGAGCTGATATTGATTCTGAAGCCTTAACGGTTACTCGCAATTTAGAAATATTCGAGTATTTATTGGAAAAAGGAAATGTAGATATTAACTCCGTAGGTTATTTAGGTATGACGGCTTTATCGCTATCTTCAATAGAAGAAGGCGATTTTGAAATGTTTAAATATTTATTGAAAAAAGGCGTCGATGTTAATGTAAAAAATGATGATGGCTCTACAGCCTTAATGGTAGCTTCGTTGTATGGTAATTTAGAAATGGTAAAATATTTGATAGAAAATGGAGCGGATATTAACGCTAAAGATAATGACGGCTCTACCGCTTTAATATACGCTTCAAAGTGGGCAAATTTGGAAGAAGTTGAATATTTAGTAAAAAACGGAGCGGATATTAATATTAAAGATATAGAAGGGAAAACCGCTTTAGATTGGGCTACAACTGAAGAAATAAAAGAAACATTGATAAAAGCTGGAGCAAAATAAAATTGCCCCGAGTTTTTAAGCCTTTTTAATTTATAAAAAACGCGTTGAAACCTGAAGCAATCTATTTTATATTTTTCTTTATTTAACTTTTTTCTTAATTTTAAATTTTTTATTTGATTTATTTGCCTTAGCAAATTTTTTAGATTTATCAATCTTAAACATAAAATCAAATACCTCTTCTACTTGTTTTACCAAATGAAAAGTCAAACCTTTTTTAACTTTATCGGGTATTTCGTCTAAATCTCTTTTATTTTCAAAAGGAATTATAATATGTTTGATAAATCCAAGTCGTTTTGCCGCAATGGTTTTTTCCTTTAATCCGCCTATAGGAAGCACTTTCCCGTTTAACGAAAGTTCTCCCGTCATAGCCGTGTCGTTTCTTATAACTTTATTCATAGCCAAAGACAATAATGCCGTAGCCATAGTTATGCCTGCTGAAGGACCGTCTTTTGGGGTAGCGCCTTCGGGAACATGCAAATGTATAATCGTATCCGAAAAATAATCTTCTGAAACCCCATAATTTTTAGACACACTTCTGACATAACTATAAGCTATTTGTACGCTTTCTGTCATAACCTCGCCAAGTTGTCCCGTCATATTTATAGAACCCTCGTTTTTTTTCTCCGCAACTTTTATCGATTCTATAGTTAAAGTCGCTCCTCCCATAGAAGTCCAAGCGAGTCCTATAGAATTTCCCGGTTTAATGGCTCTTTCCGTCAAATCGTTCGTAAATATCGGTTTCTTTAAATATTTCTCTACATCTTTAGAATCTATATTTATATTGTAATTTTTTTTATCTTTTTCTACTATATTCGAAGCTATTTTTCTGCATATTCTCTCTATTCTTCTTTCAAAATTACGAACTCCAGCCTCGCGAGCGTATCCGTTTATGATATATTCTATGGCTCTATTCGTAAATTTTATATTTTTTGTATTAAGTCCATGAGCTTTGATTTGTCTTGGAATAATATATTTTGAGGCTATTTTTAATTTTTCTTCCATTATGTAACCAGAAAGCCTTATTATCTCCATCCTATCAAGCAAAGGAGACGGAATCGTGTCGATAGTATTGGAAGTCGTTATAAAAAGTATATTCGATAAATCGAAAGGCAAATCCAAATAATGGTCTCTGAAAGCAGAATTCTGCTCTGGGTCCAAAACTTCTAGCAACGCGCTAGATGGGTCGCCTTGATAACTCGTTCCAAGTTTGTCTATTTCGTCAAGCATCAAAACGGGATTTTTTACTTTAACTATTTTTAAAGCCTCTATTATTTTTCCCGGCATAGCTCCTATATAGGTTCTTCGATGTCCTTTAATTTCCGCTTCGTCTCTCATGCCTCCCAATGAAAACCTGAAAAACGGTCTTTCCAACGCTTCCGCTATACTTTTGCCTATCGAGGTTTTACCAACTCCCGGAGGTCCCACAAAACAAAGTATGGAAGATTTTTTATTTGGGTTTAATTTACGAACGGCTAAAAATTCGTATATTCTTTCCTTTACATCCTCGAGTCCATAATGGTCTCTATCCAATATTTTTTTGCTTTTATTTATATCTTTTCTTTCTTTAGCTTCTTCATTCCAAGGAAGAGAAAATAAAGTATCCAAATAATTTTTAGAAACAGTATATTCCGGAGAATGATTATCGATGGATGATATTTTTTCTATCTCCTGTTCCATTCTCTCTTTTACTTCGTCCACAACTTTAAGTTTTTTAAGAATCTTTTTATATTTGTCGATATCTTTCTGTTTAGGGTCGGTGTCGTATCCTAATTCTTTTTTTATCTCTTTTAACTGCTCTTTTAAAAAATAATCTCTCTGTTGTTTTTGAACTTTGGTATTTATGCTTCCCTGAATTTTTTGTTGTATTTTGGTTATCTCTCTTTCTTTTTGCAAAAGCAGAAGAACCTTTTCGAGTCTGTCTCTAACCTCGAATGTTTCCAATATTTCCTGCTGACTCGCTCTTTCAACATTTATCATAGATGTGACAAAATCGGCTAACCTTCCGGGGTCGTCTACATTAATCATAGTAAGTCGCATCTCTTCGGTAAATAATGGATTATTTTCGCTTAAAGCTTTTACTTCCGATAATAAGGCTCTCGTATAAGCTTTGATTTCGTTCTCGTCTTCCTTATTCGAATAATTGCTAATATCGGTCATATATAAAGGTTCGACTCTCAAAATGGATTCCGTATTTATAAATCTTATTATCTTAAATCTTCTTATAGAATTGATAAGCAAATTGAGTCCTCCATCCGGAAGATTCAATTTTTTAAATACTTTTACCACAACTCCAACTTTATATATATCATCGGGATAGATTCTAATGTCTTCTCTCGGACTATCGGATACAAATAAATTAAGTCCCAAAAATCCATTTGATTCTTCTATCGCTTTATTTACCGAAGCGGAGTAAATCGGAGGTATTGGAAACGGAGCGTATAAACCGGGAAATAAGGGCTTTCCCATTACGGGAATTATTATTAATCTCGAAGGGAGTTTATCTTCTAATATTGAAAGAGTATTTTCATCAATGTTATCTCTGTTGTTATTTTCTATTTCTTCTATTTTTTCTCTCGTATCCGCCATAATAAATTTAAAATCCTTAATTATTTTATATGTTAATAATATAGAATAATATATATAAGTCAACTGTTTATTATTTTAATTTTTCATTATAATTTGATATATCTTCATTGGTTTTGTTTTTTAATAGAATAATACTTACCATTATATTTTATAATTCTGTTTGTATAGCTTGTAAACATAAAATCAAAAGTTAAATTTAGAGAAGAGGTAAAAGTAAAACTCGTGTCACAGTTTTTTTTATATTTAAAAATAAAAATCCGCAAGAGGTTAACTCCTACGGATAATTTTTACGGTTTACATTTATTCAAGAACCTATAAAACTCCGCTGATTAAGAAAGCCGTAGCGAAAGAAACGATAGCGTAAAGTTCTGGGAATACGGCAACTATAATCGTATTACCAAATACATCATAACCGTTTCCAATCGCTTCAACTCCGTTTGCACAAACTTTACCTTGGTAAATGGCTGAAACCAAACAAGCCAAACCTACCGCAATTCCCGCTCCCAATATGGCAGCTCCTTGGAATATACTAATATCGGCGGTTAAATAAGGCTGCATAATAAAGAATGCCGCAAATCCGTAAAGCCCTTGCGTTCCCGGAAGAGCGCTTAATACAAGACAGCTACCGAAAGCGTCTTTATTCTTTTTTAATGCTCCAACAGTCGTCATAGCGGAAATAGAAGTTCCTACCGCACTTCCAACTCCTGACAAACCTACCATTAATCCCGCTCCTATATATCCCAATAAAAGCGCCGTGTTCATTGTAAAACCCATAATAAATCTCCTTTTAGATAAAAATAATAATTTTCTATTTTAAATATATTTTTAAACTTATTTTAAGCAGCCTTCTTTAAAGGCTTATATTCTTTTCCCCCTCCTGCAAAACCAACATTATTGTAAAATTCTACGAATGTAAGTCTCAAAGGATGAACCATAGCTCCAAGTATATTCAAAGCGAATATGGCGACATGTCCCAAAAATAAAAATACTACCATAATAACCACACCGACTCCGGGTATAGCCTTAAAACTTGTCCCTATTTGATTTATAACCAAAGCGAGTATAGAACCTGAAGCTCCTAAAGCAAATAAACGAATATAAGAAAGCGTATCTCCCATTATGCCCGTTGCGGCAAAATAAATTCCGAGTATAGAATTCAATACATCCGGCTTTTTGCCTATATTTGACAATACCGACAAGAATATTACTCCCACAAGCATAAGTATATAATATATGACGCTAAATTGTTTTATAATTTCCATATTTTGCATATCGCCCAAGAACCATAAAACTAAACCCGGTATAAGCAAAAGTTTTCCAACAGCGCCAAATATATCTCCTATATCGCCCGTCTTAATTTTGTCTATAACACCTACAACCAACGCGAATAATATATGCAAAACTCCTACCAAAAGCGCCGTATTAAACGGGGTTAAAAACCAATTTTCCCTCGTATCGGTAACCAATAAATATTTATTCAAAGTTGCAAATAAAGGTATATCTGTCCTTGAAGAAATAGTCACTCCAAATATGCTTCCGCCGTTAATGATGCCCATTATAATTGTGCAAAGACCTAAAGTTAAGGCAAGTATTCCCACTCCTCGCATCTTTCCTTTTAGCACTGTCAATAATCCAACGATAGACATTATAGTTAAAACCAAACCGTATCCCGAATCTCCAAAACAAAAAGAAAAGAATAAAGGATAGAAAACCGCAATCATAGGAGTCAAATCTATTTCAAAATAATTCGGCAGTTGGAATAATTTTGTAATAATCTCATAAGCTCCCGCGTATTTATTGTTTTTAAGTTCGACTGGAACATTATCTTCCTTTGAAGGCTCTTCCATTATATAGGCTATTTTTTTCTCGTCTAAAAATAATTTGGTTTCAACTTCCTTGTCTTTAGGAATATAAGCTTCGACATAAAGTATTTTTCCTTCAGTCGATTCGCTTGCCACAAAACTTTCTTTAGCTTCTTCAAAATGATTATATATATTTAAATTCTCTATTTCCTCGTCTATGGCTTTTATATAGTTTTGACTTTTAATTATCTCGTTATCGTTTCTTTCTATTTCGCCACTAATTTTTGAAAGTTCTTTATTTATATCCTCGTAAGACCTTGAAGGCATATTAACCGTATCGAAAGTTAAACTCTCTTCCGTATCTTTTTTCTTAAATACGATAAAATAAACTTTTCCGCTTTCTTCATTTATAGGGTATGCAAATATATCTTTCAAAGAATTAAAATCGTATTCGTTAAACTCTCTAATCGTAGACGAATAAAATAATATATTATAATCCGTTTTATCTTGCAATTCTTTAATTTTATCGAAACTAAAATTACCGAAAGGCGATATAATAGACAATTCCTTTTTTAGAACATCTCTTTCCGCTTTCAATTTATCGACCGTTTGAGAGATTGACAAAATATTATCTATAACCTCGCTTGCTTTTTGGGAAGTATCCTCCGATTTGAAATTAGAAATATCTTTTTTCAATTTTTTAGCTTCCGATAATGTCGAATTAATTATAGATTTAGCTCTGACAGCGTCATTCTTTTTGGACGCTATACTTTCTATATTCTCGCTCGAAACTCCATTCGCTATTTCTACATGAACCAAACCGAGCGAAGCCAAATCGTTTAAAGTTTTTTCCTTATCCTCATGAAAGACAAAGAGAGAGAGTTTTTTCATCTTTCTAATCATAAAGACGCCTCCTTTGCTCTGTTTCTTTCTTTTACTATCTTTTGAGAAGATTTGCTTAAATTATCCTCGTCTTCCATATATCTTTTTATTTTGATTATAGCCATTCTATATTCTGGAATTTGAACTTTCTCATAAAGATTAACTTTTTGAGTAGTTTTCTTTCTTGCATAAGCCAAAGCGTTTAACCTTGCTTCCGTCATTTCTATTCTTATTTGAATAGTCATCAATCTTTCAAACATGCTAATGGCAAGTCTTATCCAAGAAGGCATATTAAAAAGACTTATCTGTTCTAATGCAAAATCTATATTTTTTAAGATAGCGACTCTAACTCCCGCAATATTTTTTTGTTCGGAAATAATATTTCTTATTTTTACAATTTGAGGAAATTCCGTCCAAAAACCGTTATAATTTTGATTTTCTTTAACTATCTTCTCGTATTCTTCTTTAAGCAAATCAATTTCGGCGGTAATTTTTCTAACCTCAAGACGAAGAGCGGCTTCTTTACTTTTCAAAGTAGGCAAAGCTTTTTCTCTAATCGAAAGCTGTCGTCTTAGATTTTGCAAAGCCGTTTTATTATATTGAAACTTTAATGCCATTTTATCTTACCTTTTTATATTAGCCAATTTAACTTGCCCATTTTCCATATTTTTCAACCAAAGAGTCTTTAACTCCAACTTCCGCTTTACTGAAGTATTTAGCCATAAGTTCCCAACCCGTTTCAAGCATCTCGTCAATTTTAATGTTAATATCTATGGCGAGCAATCTTTCGGAATATTCGTTTGAGAATTTTAAACATCTTTCATCATATTCCGTCAAATCGAAACCGTTTTCTTTTTTCATTTTGGCGTTAGCCGCATCGGAATAAAGTCTAACCAAAGTATTCATAACGGTTGGATGGTCTTCTCTAGTTTTTTTACCTATAACCAATTGTTTCAAACGCGAAAGACTTCTGAAAGGGTCGATAATAGTTTTACCTATATCGGAGTCTCTTCTTAAATATAATTGTCCTTCCGTAATATATCCCGTATTATCGGGAACGGCATGAGTAATATCTCCTTCATTAAGTGTGGTAACCGCAATAATAGTTATCGAACCGCCGTCTGGGAATTGTGCCGCTTTTTCGTATATTTTAGCAAGGTCGGAATATAAAGAACCCGGCATAGAGTCTTTTGACGGAATTTGGTCCATCTTATTTGAAACTATAGCCAAAGCGTCTGCGTAAAGAGTCATGTCGGTAAGTAAAACCAAAACTTTTTCTTTATGTTCTACGGCAAAATATTCCGCAGCGGTGCATGCCATATCTGGTATTAAAAGTCTTTCTACCGCCGGGTCGTCCGTAGTGTTTACGAAACATATAATTTTATCCAATGCCCCAGCTTCGGTAAAAGTATTCTTAAACGATAAATAATCGTCGTTTGAAAGTCCCATACCGCCCAAAATAATTTTATCCGCTTCCGCTCTGATTGCAACTTGTGCAAGAACAGCATTATAAGGCTGGTCGGGGTCTGCAAAGAAAGGAATTTTTTGTCCCGTAACTAATGTATTATTCAAATCTATTCCCGCTATACCAGTGGCGATAAGTTCGGAAGGTTGCTTTCTTCTAACAGGATTAACTGAAGGTCCGCCTATATCCACTTCTTTACCTTCTATTTCCGCTCCTCCGTCTATCGGTTCTCCGTAAGCATTGAAGAATCTTCCCGCAAGAAGTTCGCTTACTTTAAGTCTAGGAGGTCTTCCTAAAAATACTACTTCGGCGTTTGTCGGTATTCCTTCCGTTCCCTGAAACACCTGAAGTGTAACTATATCTCCTATCATTTTTACAACCTGAGCGGGACGACCGTCTACCAAAGCCATTTCATCGTTTCCCACATTTTCGGCTCTTAAAGCTACGGTTGCTTTCGTAATTTGAACTAATTTTGTATAAACTTTTTGAAACGCTTTAGGCATGTGTTATACTCCTTTCAGCAAATATTGATTCCATTTCAGCTGTATATTTTTTATGTTCGTCTGATTGATAAACCGAATAATTCATCTGTTTAAAAGCATTAATGAGTCTTCTAAAATAAGTTCCCACTTCGCTATAATCGTCGAATCTATAATCGGCTTCAACCACTTTCATTACTTGATTTAATAATTCTTTTTGTCTTTCTATAGGACAGTTTTTATCGACTTTATCAAAAGCGTCCTGTTGTAAAATAACGAAGTCTATAAGCTCCGCTTTCCACAATCTTTGATGATATTCCAAAGGAACGGCATCGTCACCAAGAATACTTATTTGGTCGCTTGCTTCCTGTCCTTTTCTAGCTATATCTTTCGCTTTGATAACTTTATCAGACCAACCTTTTTCTATATTGCTGTCTGAAAATTCGACAAATTCCGGATATTCTATATATTTTGAATAAGAATCCAAAGGGTCAACTGCTGGATATCTCTTACTATCCGCTCTTTTTTGAGACAAAGCGTAGAAACATCTTGCGGCTTTTCTCGTAGATTCCGTTACCGGTTCTTTTAAGTTACCGCCCGCAGGAGATACCGTTCCTATAAATGTAATAGAACCCGTCTCTCCGTTATTCAAATAAACGAATCCGGCTCTCGAGTAAAAACTTGAAATAATAGCCGGTAAGTCTATAGGGAAAGCGTCCTGTCCGGGCAATTCTTCGAGTCTATTTGACATCTCTCTTAAAGCCTGCGCCCAACGAGAAGTTGAATCGGCAAGAAGAAGAACTTTAAGCCCCATCGAACGATAATATTCAGCAACCGTCATACCGACATAAACCGAAGCTTCTCGAGCCGCAACCGGCATATTCGAAGTATTACAAATAATAGTGGTTCTTTCCATCAAACTTCTTCCCGTTCTTGGGTCTATAAGTTCGGGGAATTCCGTAAATATTTCCACAACCTCGTTAGCTCTCTCTCCGCAAGCCGTCATTATAATCAAATCTGCGTTTGCATTCGTAGCTAAAGCATGCTGAAGAACCGTTTTTCCCGCTCCGAAAGGTCCCGGAATAAATCCCGTCCCTCCTTCCGTAATAGGATTAAATGTATCTATCGTTCTAACTCCCGTTTCCAACAATTTGAAAGGTCTTGGTTTTTCTCTAAAAGATTTAATCGCAATTTTAACGGGCCAAGTTTGAACCATAGTCACTTCGGTTTTTTCTCCGTTATTAGATTTGATAGTCGCCAAAATATCGGATAAACCGTAAGAACCGGAAGAAGCTATGCTTTCAACAGTTCCTTTACCCTCAAATTTGAAAGGAACCATTATTTTATGGTCAATCCATCCCTCTTTAACAGCTCCAATCCAATCTCCCGCTTGAACTTCTTCTCCGACTTTTGCTATAGGAGTAAAGTCGTATTTTGTTTCTTTGTTTTCGGCGAGATTATTATACTTGCCTCTTTCTAAAAATACGCCTTGCAATTTATCAAGGTCGTTCTGTAATCCGTCAAAGTTTTTTCCCAATAGTCCGGGTCCCAATTCGATTTCCAACATAGAACCGGTAAACTCGACGGCATCGCCCAATTTCACGCCTCTAGTCGACTCAAAAACCTGAGCACTCGCGCTGGTTCCGGCAATCTTAATAACTTCCGCCATTAGTCTGGTATTGCTACCGCATAAGACATAGCATATTTCATTTTGAGAAACCGGTCCGTCAACCTCTATGGAAATTAGGTTTGATATTATAGCAGTTATTTTACCTTTAGTCATCTCAATCTCCTAATTAAATATACAAACTACATAGCAGCCGCTTCGTTTTTCAAAGAATTTACGAGCGTCTGTAAATGTTTCTTACCTTCTTCTTCATTCCTTCCGTTAATACTAACGGCATAGGTTAAATTTATATAATAAGCGAAAAGATTATCCGTTGTGAAAGATTTAATAGAAGTTACTCTATCTAAAAATCCGTTCACCAAAGAACATTCTATATTCTCCATATTATAAGGGTCAGCTTTATCCGAAGAATTAAAAGTTTCTATGATGTTATTTATATACGGAATTTCTTTTCCCAATCCGAAATCTGCCGCTGTAGACTTGGTTAAAGCGTATATTAAAGGATAATCTCCTATTAATTCTTTTGCTATCGCATCAACACTAAAACCTAAAGCCCTTCCATTTAAAGCGGCTAATATATTTTTTAAATTACGCATAAATAACGCGTATTCTCTGATAAAAGTATTTCCCGTTTGAATCATTTCCTCATAATAAAGATTCAAAAGACCATTTTCTATATGTCTTATATTTTCCCATTCCACATTTTTATTATCTTCCAAAAATTTAGCCATATAATCAGGCAGATTGGAAAGATTGGAATATTTTTGAATCTCTTCTTTAGAAAAAGTGGAAGGTTCTAAATGAATACTATAAGGACTGAATAATCCTTTCGACACGGCTATAGCGTTTACCAAATTTTTATTATCATTTTGATAAATAAAATAATTAAATAGTTTCGTATCTTTACCGCTTAAATTTGACAATATGCTTTGAGTAATTTCATTAATATCATATCTAGCCTTCGAATCGGAGAGTTTCACCTCTGGAAGACTCGATATAAGATAATAATATGCCCCCATACTATCCCCTTACTTACTAAAAACTACTTCTTCCGTTTTCGCTTTTATAAAATCGCTAAAGAATTCCACAAAATCTTCGTCCGTAAATTGCATTTGATAATTTCCACCTTCTGGTACTATTTTAAATCCGTTGGAAAGTTTTTTATCAAAATTAATCGTGGCATTTTTTATGGCACTTTTTATAGATTTTTCAAAAGCCGAGTCTATATCGCCTTTTTTGGATTCTGGAAAATATACGGATATATCGTCTGAAGCGACATCCCATTTCTTTACAACTTCGAGTATCAAATCTTTCAAAAAATTAGTGTCTGCGAAAGCTCCTTTCAAACCGTCTTCCAATACAGAGGCACTAACCAATTCTTTGATTTTCTGTTTTAAGACGCTTATCGACTGCTCGCCCGCCATACGAACATCGGTTATGGTATTCTTTTTCAATTCTTCAGCTTTTCTTTCCGCTTCTTTAATAATTTCTTCCGATTTGGTTTCGGCGTCTTTTAATATTTTTTCGGCTTCGCTTTTAGCGTTTGAAATAATTTCGTCCGCTTTTTTATTAGATTTTTCCACTCCATCCTGATAAACGCGTTCGAGAAGAGAGTCAAGTTTTTTATCTTCAGCCATAATAACTCCTTAAACTTAAATAAATTGAAAATAAAGATTTATTATTTAATCATATTTTAAGAGATAGTTTATAAATAATTTCAAAAAAAGTCAAGCGAAATTTAAAAATTTTTTTAATAAAAAATAATATGTATTTATATTCTAAATAATCTATGTAAAATAAAGTTTAATTTGTGGTTATTTTACCGTAATCGCAGATTAATTTTTCTCTAGTCGTTATTAATTATTTTCTAGTCATTGTGAGGCATTGAAAAATCCAAAGCAATCTATACAAAATAAAATTCTAAAATTTTGCGGGCATCGAATAAAAGCCAAAATTAAAAAAATTATTAAAATTGATAATTGCCGATTTTATGATATACTAATTGCAATTCTTAATTTTTTAAAGGGAAAAATTTTTTATGATAAGATTGGCAAACGAAAAAGATATAAATCAAATCAACAATTTGCTATATCAAGTGCATAAAGTTCATTCTGACGCTCGCCCCGATTTATTCAAAGCTGGAGGTAAAAAATATACAGACGAAGAATTAAAAGATATTATAAACGACAAAGAAAAACCAATATTTGTTTACGAAACATACGAAAAAATCGAAGGCTACGCTTTTTGCATTTTAATCAATCACTATAACGAAAATTCTTTATGCGATTATAAAAGCTTGTATATAGACGATTTATGTGTCGATAAAAATTGCAGAGGGCAAGGAATAGGATATTCGTTATATCAACATGTTTTGGAATATGCAAAAAGTATAGGTTGTTATAATATCACTTTAAATGTATGGGAAGGAAACGACAGTGCAATGAGATTCTATAGAAACATAGGATTAAAAATTCAAAAAATAGGAATGGAAAAAATTTTATGAATGAATATATTAATTTAAATTTGGAAAATATCGAAAGCGAACATTTATGCTGCGCCATTTCCGACAAAAAACATCAAGAAGGCGTTAGGTTAAAAAAAGAATGGCTTAAAGAAAGAATAAAAGAAGGACATATATTTAGAAAATTAAATGCCAATGGAAAAGTTTTTATAGAATACGCCCCGCTTGAAAAATCTTTTTGCCCCGTAAGCGGAAAGAATTTTATCTATATATATTGTCTTTGGGTTGCGGGTTCTTTCAAAGGAAAAGGCTACGGAAAAGAATTGTTAAAATACGCGATAGAAGACGCCAAAAAACAAAATAAAAACGGCGTTTGCGTTATAAGTTCCAAAAAGAAAAAACCTTATTTATCCGAAAAGAAATTCTTTGAAAAATTCGGATTTAAAACTGTAGACAATATAGGAGAATACGAATTATTGTCTTTAAACTTTGGAAAAGAATCTCCAAGTTTTAATGAAACGGCTAAACAAATGAAAATAAAAAATAAAGATTTGACTATTTATTATAGCGAAGAATGTCCTTTTATATTTAATTGTATTAAAGAAGTAAAAGAATTTTCAAAAGAAAATAAAATTAAAATAAAAACGGAAAAAATAGACACAGTAGAAAAAGCAAAAAACATCCCCTGCGTTTTTAATAATTGGGCTGCTTTTAAAGACGGAAAATATATTTCAAATTTACTTTTAAATAAAAATTTGGTAGAAAAATTATTTAAATAAAATTAAAATAAAACGACTGGAAATTCGATTAATGGAAATAGAAATCAAAGAAATAAGAAAAAAAGATTATAAGAAAGCGATAGAATACGCCATAAAAGGAATGCAATTTTACAAATATTTAGACAATAAATTTTTACTACATTTATACGGAAGATATTTTTGGTATTTGGAATTTACGAACGCCACTCAAATAGTGGCAGCGTATATAGAAGACGAACTTGCGGGAGTTCTTCTGGCGGATATAGAAGGAGAGAGAAAACATAAATATTTTTTTAAATCAATTTATATAAAAATATTCGAATTCTTGCAAAATATTTTATATAAAGAAGTCGCTTTAAAATATAATGACGTTAATAAAATAATGTTCGAAGAATATAAAAAGAAAAATAATCCAAACGGAGAAATTAAATTTTTTGCCGTAAATCCAGATATAAAAGGAAAAGGAATTGGAAGCAAAATTTTAGAAGAGTTTGAAAGGCGAGAGAAAGGAAAACAAATTTTTTTATTTACGGACGACGCTTGTTCTTATCAATTTTACGAAAGTAGAGGATTTGAAAGAGCCTGCGAAAAAGAGATTTCGCTAAATTTTAAAAGCAAAGTTAATTTAAAATGTTTTTTATATAGCAAAAATATTTAGAGTTTTAGATTATATAAAAATAATTAATAAAAAATAAACAAAATTATTTGCATTTGTTTGGGCGTTAAAAATATTGAAAAATACATTAAATTTTATAGAGATAAATTAAAATTTAAAACCGACAAAAAATAAAATAGTCCGACCAAAATCGAAAAAAGGAATTTGCTGGGAGACAAAATGGACAAACCAATTACAACACTTTTTATGCTAATGTCTGTTGACGGAAAAATAAGCACTGGTGCAACGGACGATTTAGATGTAGATAAAGATTTCCCTCAAATATCGGGGATTAGCGAGGGACTACACCAATATTATGAAATAGAGCAAACGACAGATTTATGGTCGCTAAATTCTGGAAGAGTGCAAGCAAAAATTGGCGTTAATACAAAGGAAATGCCCAATAAAACATCCATTTCTTTTGTAATAATCGATAATAAACATTTGAATGAAAATGGTATTCGCTATTTTTGTGCTTTATCAAAAGAATTTGTGCTGATTACATCCAATGCAAAGCATCCGGCATTTAGTGTAGAGGAAAGTAATCTTCATATTCTCTACCAAAACAAATTATCATTGAGGGAATCGCTTTCAAAACTCAAGAAAGAATACGGTTGTGAGAGAATAACGATACAAACTGGAGGCTCATTAAACGGTCTGTTTCTTCGTGAAAAGTTATTCGATTATATTGATATTGTCATAGCTCCCGTTTTGGTCGGCGGTAAAGATACTTCTACTTTAATTGATGGTAAATCTTTACTGCAGGAAAGCGAATTATCAAAATTGGGCGTGTTGGAATTGCAGGAATGTATTATTTTAGAGAACTCATATTTACGATTGCAATATAAGGTGATTTCCTAACAAATCCCGATATCAAACGTTTAAGTTTATTAAATGTAATAAAGTAAATTTAGGAGGATAGCGATAAATGAAACTAAAGAATATTTTGATTGTCGTTAAAGATATTGAAAAGTCAAAACAATTTTATCACGATTTATTTGGTCTTGATATGGTGCTTGATAATGACGGCAATATGGTTTTAACCGAAGGTCTTGCATTACAGGATGAAAAGATATGGAATGGATTTATCAAAAAAGATATTATACCAAAAAACAATTCTTGCGAGCTTTATTTTGAGGAAAAGAATATAGAAACATTTATTGAAAAATTAGAACGATTATATCCATCAATAGAATATGTCAATAGACTTTATGATACAAGCTGGGGGCAAAAGGTAATTCGTTTTTACGATTTGGATGGTAACTTGATTGAAGTTGGAACGCCTATGTAATATAAAATTATAAAGTCAAACGGCAGTCAAATAATGCCAAAAAATAATATTTTAGTAAAAAATAGTCAATTTGTTTATTTTGAAAAATATGATAATATGATTATAAATTTCATTAATTATAAAATATAAATTTGGAGATTTGAGATGAAAAAATGGTATAACGAAGAATACGAATTTGAAATAGAAGTTGTGGGATTTCTTCGAGGCGACAAAACGGAAGGTTATTGTAGAAACGGAGAAGAAATCGGAGATAAATATAAATGCACTTACGGTTGTCCTGTCAATTTAAACGGAGAAGGCATTTGTTCAAAAGTAATGATGATAATGTTTCCCGTTATGGAAGCCGTTAGAAGCGGAGGAGATTTGGAGAATATCGGCGGAGATGGAAAATATAGCAAAGTAATAGTATGCCCGGACGGTTGCGTTATTTTCAAACTTACGGCAAATAAAACGGGAAACGAAAATTTTTTCAAAGGAAAATTTTTAGATTGATTTTGTTTTGATGAGAAAAAATAATGAGCAAATATAATGACTTATGGATTTACATTGATTTAATTTTTAGGCAGAAGAATAAAGAGAAAATTGAATTGTCCTTTAATCAAATAAAAGATGCAATTGGCTTTGAAATCGACCATTCTTTTTTAAATTATAAAAAAGAACTTTTGGATTACGGTTATAAAGTTGAAAAAATAAAATTGAAAGATAAAAAAATCGTATTTTCAAAACTAGATAATAATCGGTAAATTTATGATTATAAAAGAATACGGAAATAAAAATAAAGAAACTATAATTTTATTGCATGGAGGTGGACTTAATTGGTGGAATTATATCGGCGAAATCGAATTATTATAAAGAAGATTATCGTTTAATTATTCCGATACTTGACGGACATTTTGGAAGCTGCAAAAAATTTATCTCAATAGAAGATAACGCAAAAGAAATTATAAATTTTGTAGATAATAATTTTAAAGGTAAAGTAAAATTATTATGCGGATTATCTTTAGGGGGACAAATATCGCTTGAAATTATCTCTCAAAGAAATTCAGTTTGCGATTATGCCATTATTAGAAAGTGCGTCCGTTTATCCTATGAAAAATATTTCCAAATTCACTGAAGTTTTTATTAATATGAATTATGATTTGATTATAAGAAAATGGTTTTCAAAATTGCAATTTAAAAGTTTAAAATTAAGAAAAGATTTATTCGAATTTTATTATAACGACACTTCAAAAATAACAAAAGAAAATTTAATCTCCTTTATAGAATCGAGTTAAAATTATGAAATAAAGGAAAGTTTACAAAATAGCAAAGCGAAAGTCCTTGTTTTAATCGTAAGTAAAGAAAGACAAATTA
>CAZUEE010000037.1:0-4072 GCA_964619175.1 uncultured Brachyspira sp.
CTGGAAAAGGCATATTTGAGATAACCGAAAGGGAATAAAGTTGTTATTATAAAAGAGTTTACAATGCAAAAGATTACGGCACGGTTATCGAGATATATAGAGCTAAAACCGTAATTAATATACTTGATACAATATGTATTTCGATATAATATAGCCTAATTAATTTATAATTAGTTTAATATTAAAAGGACAATATATGAAATACCCTGAATTTTTAACTCCTTTCGTAATATCTCCAAGTATTCCAATAAGATGGTATGGGCTTATGTATATAGTGGGAATAATAGTTTCCTGCTTGGTTTTAAGTCGTTTAAAAAATAAAGGCTGGATTAAATATAACGATGATAAGGACGGCGGAGTTTACGATATGGTTTTTTACGCAGCAGTCGGAGCGATTGCAGGAGCAAGATTAGGATATTTCTTGTTTTATTCTCCCTCAACTTTTTTAAGACCTTGGGAGATACTCGGAATAAATTTCGATAACGGAATAAGTTTTTCGGGTTTTGCGGGGATGTCGTTTCATGGCGGATTTATAGGAATGTGCGTGTCTTTAATTATTTTCAGTAAAAAATATCATTATAGAATTTTATATATAGGCGACCATGCCACTTTGCCTTCGAGTTTATGTTTATTTTTCGGAAGAATTGGAAATTTTATGAACGCCGAACTTTACGGAAGAGTGACGGATTCTTTTATAGGAATGCAATTTCCTCTATACGATGTTGTCGGAGGATACGAGAATTGGGTTGCTATGTTTCCCGCCATAAGACCTTACACAGAAACGCGACATCCTTCTCAAATATACGAAGCTATACTCGAGGGATTGGTGCTTGCTTTGGTTTCTTATTTTATTTTATATTTGAGTCAAAAAAATAAAAAAATAAAAACGGGAACGAGACTTTGGGTATGGATGTTATTATACGGACTATTTAGAGCCTTTATAGAACAATTTGCAAGAGACGTTACGGAATGGACTATAGGACCTATAACCTCTGGGGCTATATATTCTATATGTATGGTTATAGTCGGGGCGGTAATGCTAATTTATACTTACGTTAAAAAATCTGATTAAACGACAAAAATAATTAATTAAAGGGAAAATAAAAATGGTTTATGAAATATTTTCAAATAGATTGTTAATCGGCATTATATCCTATTTTGTGTTTATAATGTCTGCAAGCGCTCATGAATATTCGCATGCGAGAGTCGCCTATAATTTCGGAGATAAAACGGCTAGAGATTTGGGAAGATTGACTTTAAATCCTTTGGCTCATATAGATATTTTAGGAACTGTTATTCTTCCGATATTGGCGGCTTTTACGGGAATTCCAATAATAGGATGGATGAAAGCCGTTCCCGTTAATCCAAATCATTTTAGGAATTTTGAAAGAGACCAAGCCATAGTTTCTTTTGCCGGACCTTTTGCAAATTTAACTATTGCTTTTATTTCTTTTTTAATAATGAAGATTCTTACATTTCCTATTAATGGAGTATTTATCATAAATAAATTAATAATGGCTTTACAGTCGAATTATAATCCTATAACGAATATAGTTTTAAATATTATTCCTATATTGCTCGCTATGTTGTTTATGCTTTATACTATAAATATAATGCTTATGTTTTTTAATCTTTTGCCTTTTCCTCCTTTGGACGGAGGTTGGATATTGAGATTCTTTTTATCTCCAAAAGGAAAAAACGCTTACGACAGAATATATCCTTACGGTTTTTTAATATTATACGCTTTATTATTTTTTGGAATATTAAGAACGATATTGTCTTTTATACAAAATGTGTCGGGTTATATATTGGGAGACACTTTTAAAACCATATTGTCTATTTAGAGTTTTTTGTTTCTCCAAAATACCACCAACTCCATTTCGGAGAATAAAACATATATTCTATAGAAAAACTAAAAGTTGAAGTATTCGGAATATTTCCCTTTCCCCAAACTATTTTTTTATAAGAAGCCGTCATATAAAGAAAATCCGATATAGTTCCTTTAACTTTTACGAAAGGCTCGACATAGGAGAGAGTAGAATCTTTCGTGTAAGGAAACATATAACTTACTCCCGTGTATATCGCTATAAAAGGCGATGTTATAAGTTCGATAGCTCCTATTATCTCCCCGTAACTTAATATATCGTTGAGCAAATTATCTCTCGTATCAAATATATAACAGAATAAAAAATTAATCGGTATAACTCTCGGAACTCCAGCCATCATAATATTGGCGTAAAAATTAAAATTATCTTTGGGTTCTCCGTATATGAAAGCGGTTTTAGCGAAACTATAATTTAATCCTATTTTAGCTCCTATCGACAAATACCAATCGAGCATCGTAACTTTTAAATCGGCGCTAATATCCTTAAAGCCGAAACTGTCGGTTTTATTAGTCATACTGGTTAAATCGTTTCTCGAATCTTGTCTTTGATATAGAAAACTTGCGGAAAATCCGAGTTCCACGAATCTAATCGGACGAATACTAAAAAATGGGGCGAGAGTAAAATAAATATCCCTTCTGCTTATATTAGGATTATAAGGGTCTAAAATATTTAACTTTCCGTTTTCAAACCAAGAATTATATTCTTCAAATATTCCGCCCAATCCTACCGAAAACATTTTTCTTTTTTGTATTAAAGGTGACACATCGAAATAATAATCGTTTCTGACGGCAAATAAATAATTAGAAAATAACGCCAAGATAAATAAAAAATGTATAAAATATCTTTTCATAAGTTATTAGTTAATATTTTCACTTCTTTTCAATATTTTCAATAAGAGAAAGATTTTTTTCTATATTATATCTATATCTTAAATCGGTGGTTATTATTTGATACATCTGTTGAGTTTTTGCTTCTATAACTAAAGTCTCCAAAGCTCTTTGCGCTTCGGCATAAGGAAGAGAATCTATTCTATATAATTGACCATATCGTTCGTA
Source organism: uncultured Brachyspira sp. (assembly GCA_964619175.1). Classification (GTDB taxonomy): domain Bacteria; phylum Spirochaetota; class Brachyspiria; order Brachyspirales; family Brachyspiraceae; genus Brachyspira. The sequence continues at coordinate 2,942 of CAZUEE010000037.1, forward strand.
TACTTGATTTACCTCTTCTTCGGTAGGTTTAGGAATAGTCGACCTTATAGTTTTTTCTATATAATGAGAAACCACCGCGCTTCTTGTAATATAATTTTCTATCGACTTCGCTTCCGCATTATCGTAGAAACCAGTTTTATTCGCTTCGTATATCATTATCTCTCTTGCAACGAAAGCGCTAAACATATTATCTCTAGCCTGAACTCTCAAAGCCGGCGGTATATTTTCTCCCGACTGCCTTAAAGTTTGATTAAACATTTCGTTAAAATTCGATAAAGGAATTTGCTTATCGTCTATAATCACGCATGGGTCTTTTGCGGAGGAATATTCGAGTTTATAATTTGTTTTTGCCTCGTTAATAATTTTTTCGTATTCGTTTCGCATACGCTCTTGAAGTATTGTGTATTCTATATCCATAGCGACTTGCTCGTAGCGAATATTGTTTCCTCTCGCCGCACGCAATCTTTCCAAATTATTATTGAAGAATCTTCTTTTTTCGTCTTCCGAAACCACATCAAAATCATCTCTTAATTTTTTTTGCATATATAATTGAGCTATTTGATTATCTCTTTCTTTTGAAATTGTAGAAGTCAATCCTTCGTCTTTATCAAAACCTTCCTCGACCGCTTTAATATATACCAATTCCTGTTCTATAAGTTGAGATGCAAATTGCCATAATTGTAAATCATTTGTAAGAATCGCGTTTAAATTTTCAGTCGGAAGTCCTCTTAAAACGAATATATTTGAAACTTCGCTCATAAAATCATTAACCGTAAAAAGTTTTTTTAATTCGCCTTGAGAATCTCTTATTCTAATAACCCAATTATTGTCTTGAGCGTATAAAAAATGGAAACTAAAAATAAAAATCGAAATTATTAAAATAAAAAATTTATTAATTTTAAAAATATTGTTAAAAATTTTATTAGAAATCGTCATCGGATTCTTGCCTGCCTCTAAACAAATTGATTATAGACTTTATTATATTTGCTATACTTAAATTTTCAGTCCAACCTCTTGCGGCGGAAGTAAAATTATATATGCTATTTGAAATATTGTCGAAAGCGTCATGCATATCGTCCAAAGTTCTTTTTGTTCTGTCCGTTTCCGATTCCACGAAAGAGGCTATATTGT
>CAZUEE010000037.1:4172-17100 GCA_964619175.1 uncultured Brachyspira sp.
CTATATTGTCGAGTATTTTATCGAATTTATTTGTAAATCTAAAATAACTTGCAAGCAAAATAAAAAATATAGCCAATGACAAAATTAATATAGCTATTGCAATAAACGCCAAAGATATAGCTATAATATTTATTTGAAATACGATATCTTCCATTTTTTATTTATTAAGATTAACCTTCGGCTTCCGATTTTTTTCTTCTTTTATCAAGAAAATCGCTCGTTTTTTCTTTTCCTTTTTCGTAAAGTTCCGTAGTTTTCAAAACGCCTTTATGATATAAATCGTCCACTTTATATTTTAAATTATCAATCGTTTCTTTAATATCTTCTCTCGTTTCTTCGCCGGCTTTAGGCGCAAATAAAATGCCTAACGCGACTCCCGCGGTTACTCCTAATATAAAAGAAAATAAACCTGATACTTCTTTAGACATGTATATCCTCCTGTCATTTATTTGATTTATTTATTTCACTAAATATTAAATTCAATTCAACTTTTTGTCAACCGATAAAGAGATATAAATTTTTTAATCTTATCAAATTATAAAAATTGAATATGCATTATGAAAGGTATAATTTGAAAAAATAATTCCGAAAATATGACGAGGCGATATAATATATTTGTGTCAAAATTATATCGTTTATAAAAGTTTAATTAATGGAAGGTTATTGTGAAGGTAAAAAATTTTAATAAAAAAAGCGGATTAATGAGTAAATTTTTAATTCCGTTTGCAATATTTTTGGGAATAATCGTTATATGTATGTATATTATTTATAAACCTCAATATAGAAGATTGTTTTTAACTAATTTAGATGTAAAGATGCGAACATCGTCGGAAGAAGTCGTAAAATGGGCTTCTTCTTTTTATTCTGAAATAAATATAATAGAAGCATATACAAAAAGTTCCATAAATACGGATGATATGCTCAAGGCTTTTTTTAATATATTGGAATCCAAACCCGATATTGCAAATGTATATTTTGGCAATATAATTCCAAGAAATAATCCCGGCGGAATATTTATAAATCCGTTTTCAAGTCTTTTGCCGTTAGATTATGACCAAACTAAAAGAGATTGGTTTACAAAAGCCGTAAGCGATAACGGAATATATATAAGCGAACCTTATATAGCGGCGTCTTCTAAAAAACTTGTGGTAACTTTTGCTAAAGCGATTTATACCAACGGTTATCTTAAAGGTGTCGTAGGTATAGATGTATTATTTTCAAAGATTGCGGAAATAATGTCGAGTCAATCCAAAGACGAAAACGCTGAAATAAATATAATAACGAAAAATGGAATCTATCTCACGCATAAAGACGATAAATATATTTTAAGCGAACAAAATACCATATTTTCAAATCCATTATTTTCTAATTTTCAAAGCGCCGTTGCAAATCAAAATAATTTAGTAGAAGTAAAAGGAAAAGAATGGGCTGCGGTTCAAAATATAGAAAATATTCCTTGGATGATAGCGGGATATGGAAACACGGAATATTTTGACAATCTTATGAGAAGGTTAATAATAGTTTTATTTGTGGTCGTAACGGCTTTTATGTCTATAGAAACTATTTTAGTTTTAGTTGTGGTTCATCCTCTGTCGGAAACTTTAAATAGAGCGATAAATATTATAGAGAATATGGGCAACGGAGATTTTAACGCTAGATTTGAAAAAAGACTTTTGGATAAAAAAGACCAGACTGGAGTTCTTACAAAATCTATAGACGAGATGCAAAAAAATATAGGTTCGGTAATTTTTAAAATAAAACATGGAATAGATGTTATAAACAACGAGATAGGAAAAATATCGGAAGGAAGTTCAAATTTATCCGACAGAAGCAATTCTCAAGCTGCGGCATTGGAAGAGTTGGCAAGTTCCATAGAGGCTTTATCATCTTCTTTGAAGGAAACGGCAAAAAGCGCGTCCGAAGCTAAAAATATGAGCTCAAAAGCGTATTTAGACACGAAGAGCGGAGTCGAAGCGGTAATTCAAACGGCAAACAACATGAAAGAAATTTCAGAATCGAGCAAAAAAATATCCGATATAACGAAAATGATTCAGTCTATAGCCTTTCAAACAAATATACTCGCTTTGAACGCCGCTGTCGAAGCTGCAAGAGCGGGAGAACAGGGAAGAGGTTTTGCAGTGGTTGCAAGCGAAATAAGGTCTTTGGCGCAAACGGTTAATGACGCTGCAAGCAATATTACGAATATAGTTGAAGATACCGTAAATAAAATAGAAGTAGGAAATGCTTCGGTAACTCAGTCTTCGGAACTTTTAAACGAAATAGAAAAATCGGTAAACGAAGTGTCGGAAGTTTTAACGGAAATATCTAATTCTTCTATTCGCGAAGAGGAAGGGATAGAACAGATAAATCAAGCCGTAATGGAATTAAACAATATAACGCAAGAAAATTCCAATTTGGCTCAAGATAGCGCTATGTCGAGTAAAGAAGTATTCGACAGAACGGAAAATATGGTAGAAGAAATATCTTATTTTAAATTTCAAAATGATAAATAATCATTATTATTTATCATAGAGAAATTCTTCTGATAAATTCACTTTAAAATTTGTTGCTAAATCTCTAAAGTTTTGAGGAGTAATAGTTTGTCTTTTACTATTTGTCATAGATATAACTTTAACCAATATTTCTGCTGATTTTTCTATAGTATGTGTTAATCCAAATGTTATATCATAATCTTCACCAGAGCATAATAAACCATGATGTGCCCATATTACCGCATTAAATCTGTTCATAAGTTTAGAAGTAGCAATAGCTATATCTATTCCTCCCGGAACCATCCATTCAACTACTCCTATTCCATCAGGAAAAATTATGGGACATTCTGTAGCCATTTCCCATAGTTCTCTTGTAAATATTTTATAATCTAATGGAAGAACAAAGGTTAATGCTATTATGTTTGTAGGATGACAATGATAAATGACTCTATGTTTGCCGTTAACTACTTTTTTTATTTCATGATTCATAAGATGAGTTGGTAATTCACTTGTAGGCGTTCCCCCATTTTTTAATCCCCATAATGTCCTGTAATTTTTTCCGCTATCATCTATATCTATTATACATATATTATTTTCTGGGTCTAAATGAACATTTGAGAAGAATTTTCCAGAACCTGTAACCAAAAAATATTGGTTTGCAAGATTAGGAACAGATGCTCCTATAGGTTTGAATTCTGTCTCATAGCTTAAATATTTTTTTATTTCTTCTATTTCTTCATTCTTTAAACGATAACTTAAATTTCCACCGTTTCTTTCATGCCAATTATTATGATAGCCTTTTTTAGCAAGTTCAATAAACCCTTTAATGAATTTAATATTATAATCCATGTTTAACTCCTTTTTATAAGCACATTTTTTTCGTAATTCAAAACTTCTTTAAACCAATCCTCATTTCCTATCACATTATTTCTATTACAGAATTCGTACCATACATCTCCAAAAGGATAGGTTTTAATTTCTTCTTGAATAAGCATTAATTCTGTAAATTTATTTTTTCTTTGTAAATAGAAAAGTTTTTCATTGGGTTGAAGAAGCCCGTATAATAAAGCTTTTTGAATATTCCTAATTCCTATTATCCAAGCCGCTATTCTGTTAATACTAGCATCAAAATAATCCGTCGCTATTTTTATCCTCGATATATCATCGTATCTTGTTATTTCTTTACATATTTCTCTTGTCTCATCGTCAAATAATACTACATGGTCAGAATCCCATCTCACAGGTCTAGTTATATGTAAAGCAATATTTTTATGGAATAGAAGCATAGATGAAATTTTATCCGATGCAACTTCTGTTGGATGATAATGTCCGTTATCTATAAGAGGCATTATGCCTTTTAAATAAGCGTAATTTAAGCAAAATTCAGCCGAGCCTACCGTGTAACTTTCTAAACCTATTCCAAAAACTTTAGATTCAAGACATACTAAAACTTTATTTTTGTCATAATTTGTATCAAGAATTTCATCTAATGATTTTCTAAATATATCTCTTGGAGAAAATCTGTCGGCTGGTATATCTTTATAACCATCTGGTATCCATATATTCATTATACATTCTTGGTTTAACTCCGTTGCAAAATATTCTGATATTCTTAAACATGCTATACAATGATTAACCCAAAATTTTCTGATTTTTTCGTCTGGACTTGATAAAGTTGAATAAACGGCTTTAGGATGAGAAAACATTGTGGGATTAAAATCTAATCCTATATTTCTCTCTTTGGCAAATTCAACCCATTTCCTAAAATGTTTTGGTTCTATTTTATCTCTATCTACAATTTTTTTCTTTTCAAATATGGCATAACTAGAATGTAAATTAAGTTTATGTTTACCCGGTATCATACTAAAGGCTTTATCTATATCTTGCATGAGTTCTTTATAATTTCTTGCCTTTCCAAAATAGTTCCCCGTAGTTTGTATTCCGCCAGATAAATTTTCTTTTGTATCGAAACCTCTAACATCGTCTCCTTGCCAACAATGCATTGAAATAGGTATATCTTGTAAAGTTTTTAGAGCTTTATCTGTATCTATATCTAATTTAGAATATATTTGTTTTGCTGTATCATACCTATTCATAAAGTGCTTTCTCCAAAAATAGTTTTTATTTGTTATTAATATTTTTTATATCAAAAGATTCAAAAATACATTTTCTTGCCTCTTTTACTGATAAGAAAATTCTTTTATTTAACATTTGAGATATTATATTTCCTATAGCTGTTGCTTCTGTTGGTCCCGAAAAAACTTTCATTTCTATCTTATTGGCAATAATAGAATTTAAATAATCATCTTTAGAACCGCCTCCTATTATGTAAAGCGATTTCATTTTTTTGTTTGACAACTTTTCAATATTTTTTATAGTATCAATATAAGATTTTACCAAACTGTTATAAACTATATTTATTAACTCTTCTATATTTTTTATATTATAATTTAATTTTGTTTTACAATAGTCTTTAATTGTTTCTATCATAGAATCTGGCGATAAAAACAACTTGTCATTGATATCAATAATAGTCGATTTGTCATTTACTTTACTTGCCATATTGCATAAGTCTTTAAACGAATACTTATTGTTTAATTCTTTTTTAATATTTTGGATTATCCAAAGCCCCATAATATTCTTTAAGTATCTGTATTTATGATTATAGCCACCCTCGTTGGTAAAATTTAATTCTAAACTTTTAAGCGAGGAATTATAGTTATCACTTTCTGTTCCTAAAAGCGACCAAGTTCCAGAACTTAAATATAGAAAATCATCTTCATTAGTATGTGGAACTGATAATACTGCAGATGCGGTGTCATGCGAAGGAGCGGATATAACTTCTAAATCAAAACCTATTTTTTCTTTTATATTTTCTTTTAAATATCCAATTGAAGTTGCAGGTTGTATTATATTTTGGAATATATTTTTTGGTATATTTAATAATTTCAAAATATCATAATCCCAGTTTGAAGCCCCAATATTTAAAAGTTGTGTAGTGGATGCATTTGTATATTCGTTAAATTTATTTCCGGTTAATAAAAAATTAAAATAATCTGGTATCATTAAAAAATATTTTGCATTTTCTAATAATTCGGGAGTATTTTTTCTTATAGCATATAATTGGTATATAGTATTAAACACTAAATTTTGTATGCCAGTTCTTTTATATAATTCTTCTTTAGATATTAACTTGTAAACTTCTTCTGGTATATTATAGGTTCTATGGTCTCTATAACTAATATTATTTCCCAATATGTTATTATCTTTATCTAAAAGAACAAAATCTACTCCCCAAGTATCTATCGCTAAAGATATTGGAATTTTATTCAAATATTGACACTTTTTTAATCCGTTTATAATTTCATTAAATATATATTCAAGATTCCAACACAAACTATTATTTATTTTTGATATTTCATTTTTAAATCTATGTATTTCTTCTATTTGAATTCTATTATCTTTATATGAACCTAATATATGCCTACCGCTAGATGCTCCTATATCTATAGCCAAAAAATATTTATTTTTATTCATTTTATAATTTTACTACAATTTATATTTGTTTATAAGGTCTAAATTTTAAATATATAGTGTCTTTTTTTGAGGTTAAATAACCAAATTATATAATTGTTTTTCTTATTGAAAAATAGAATTTTTTTATTATACTATTATTATATGTGTAATATAATTTTAAATTTTTTACAAACAATTACTGACGAAGAAAAATATATTCTTTCTGAAAATAAATTAAACAAATCTATATATACTAATAGTAAGGATTTTACTAAAGTCGAAGCAAATAAAGTATTTAAAAATAATGGAGATTTAATTAGAATTCGTCCTCATACGAGATTTATAGATTTTCCTCAACATTCGCATGAATTTGTGGAAGTGTTATATTGTTTAGAAGGTAATATAACTAATTTTATAAATAACAAAGAAATTAATATGGTAAAAGGCGATATTTTATTTTTAAATAGTAATATTTCCCATAGTATAAAAAAAAGTAATAAAAATGACTTAGGCGTTAATTTTTTTATTAAACCTAATTTCTTGCATGAATCATTATTAGCACTTAAACAAGATAGTGATATAAAAAATTTTTGTAACAATCTGATAAAAGATAACACAAAAGAAGGTCAATTCTTACTTTACAAAACGGATGGAATTATTCAAATAAAAAATACTCTTGAAAATATTATTCTTTCGTTCATTATGAATAAAAACTTAAAACAAATAAATATTAATAGAAAATTAATTTGTATATTATTATTATATTTAGAACAAATAGATTTAGCATTAAAAAGTAATGTTTATCCAGATATCAAAATAATGCAAGATAAAAATATTATTCAAAATTATATAGACAATGAATATACGACTGCAACTTTAGTAGAAATATCAAATAGGTTAAATATGACAATCTTTCAGGCGAGTAAATTCATAAAAGATAATTTTGGACAAACATTCAAAGAAATGCTTATAAATAAAAGATTTCAAATGGCTAGAAAATTATTAATAAAAACGAATATTTCAATTTACGATATAATGTTAAATATAGGTTATGAAAACAGTTCTTATTTCTACAGAACATTCAAAAAAATTTTTAATAAATCTCCCGATGAATATCGTAGACTTTATAAAAAACAGCAAAAAAACACACATTTTTAATAAAATAAAGTCCTTTTTATTTTATTAAAAATAAGTAATATTGACGCATAACGAGGTTATTATGCAAGATAAAATATTTTTAGAAGCATCTAATATTAGTAAAACATTTCCCGGAGTCAAAGCTCTTAATAATGTTCAGTTTAGTATAAAATATGGTGAAGTTCATTCTCTTGTAGGTGAAAACGGTGCTGGAAAATCAACTTTAATTAAAATTTTATCTGGTTTTTTACAACCAGACCCCGGTGCTAAAATTGTAATTGACGATAAAGAAACTAAATTAAAAAGCGTAAAGGATGCCATTAAACAGGGGATATCAGTCGTATATCAAGATTTTAGTTTATTTGGGAATTTGACCGTAGCTGAAAATATTGGCATAAATCAAATTATTGACAAAAATAAATTTTTTATTAACTGGAAAAAATTAAATCAAGCTGGAAGAAGAGCTTTAGCTTATATAGGGCAAAATATTAATCCAAAAGAATTAGTTCAAAATTTATCTATAGCAAAAAAACAGATGGTGGCAATTTCGGCAGCTGTAGCTCAAGATGCTAAAATGATTATTTTAGACGAGCCTACTTCGGCTTTATCGAAGGGAGAAGTAGAACATCTTTATAAAATTGTACAAACATTAAAGAAAAAAAATATGGCTATAATGTTTATTAGCCATAAAATGGAGGAATTATTTAAAGTTTCAGATAGATTTACTGTATTTCGCGACGGAAATTATATTGATACTGTTAATAAATCAAATATTGATGAAAGCGAGCTTATTTCTTTAATGGTGGGAAGAAAAGTTCAAATAAAAAAATACGCTAATTTAGAACAAAACGAAGAAGTGGTATTGGAAGTAAAAAATTTATCTAAAAAATATAATATTAAAAATATTTCTTTTAAATTGCATAGAGGCGAAGTTTTAGGGATTACTGGACTCGTTGGAGCGGGAAGGAGTGAATTAGCTCAAATAATTTTTGGTATTATGAAACCCGACAGTGGAAAAATTATTAAAGGTAAGCGGGAGGTATCTATTATGTCTCCTAAAGATGCTCTTAAAAATGGAATTGCGTATATACCTGAAAGCAGACAAACTCAAGGATTAGTATTGCAAAAAACGGTTGAAAGTAATATAACGCTTCCAGTTTTAGAAAAATTTAAAAATAAATTAGGAATTATTAATAATAAAAAACAAAGAACTTCGGTTGATAAATGGATAAAATTACTTGATATTAGACCGAATAATCCAGATATGCTTGCTCAACAGTTATCCGGCGGAAATCAGCAAAAAGTGGTTTTGGCGAAATGGATATCCACCGGGGCTAAAATTTTAATTATAGATGAACCTACAAATGGCGTAGATATTGGCGCAAAATCTGAAATTCATAAAATAATAAGGAAATTAGCCAGTGAAGGAACTTCTATAATAGTAATTTCTTCCGAACTTCCAGAAATTTTATCCGTAAGCGATAGAATACTTGTTATGAGAAGAGGAAGAATAAATGCGGAATTTATAAATGATTCTATAACTCAAGAGGATATTATGAAAAAAGCTATAGTTTAATTATAAGGAGATATAATGAATATAAATATTTTAAAGAAAATTACTAAACAAAAAGAATTTGGAATTTTATTGATAATAATTATATTATCCGCTATTTTAAGTTTTTTAAGTGATGCCTTCCTAAAAATTGATAATGTCCTTGATTTTATGAGAAGTTATGCAGTTTTAGGAATTATGGCTTTCGGAATGTTACCCGTGATTATTTCGGGGGGGATAGATTTATCTGTTTCTTCTTCAATAGCATTATCTGCTGTAGTTATAGGAAAAATTTTAACTACTTTTCCAAATATAAACCTATTTATTGTAATTTTTGTTTCTATGATTATGGGTGGTATTATAGGAGCTATAAACGGTTTAATTATAACTAAAATTAAAATTCCACCTATAGTTGTTACACTTGGGACAATGACTATAGTTTTAGGTGCAGTTTTATTATATACGGGTGGAATTTGGATTACAGGTCTGCCTGAATGGTGGAAAGATTTTGGAAGATTGCAAATTGGTAAATTTCAAAATTTTTATGGGGGGACAACTGGGATATCTATACAAGTTATTATTCTAATAATAGTCGGTATTATTGTTCATATAATGTTAAAATATACTTTGATAGGGCGTGGTATTTATGCGTGCGGTGGAAGCGAATCTTCCGCTATACGCGTTGGTTATAATATTTATCAAGTTATTTTATATATTTATATTTTTTGCGGTATGATAACTGGAATTGCAGCTTTCACACATATATCGATAGTAGGACAAGTAGACCCTAATACTTATAACGGTTATGAATTAGATGTTGTTGCAATAGTTGTTTTAGGAGGAGCGAATACAACTGGTGGATATGGAACTGTTTTTGGAACAAGTTTGGGTATAATTATGATGGCAATATTAAAAAATGGGCTTATATTAGCTAAAGTTCCAACTTATTGGCAAAAGGTAGTTGTTGGAATAATAATAGTTATAGCAGTTTCTGTTGATGTTATAAACCGTAAGAGGGAACAAGCTAAATTAGTTCATGTTGATATAGAAGAATAAAGAATAGTTTTAAAGGTTTTTTATTATGAAATTTATTTTATCATTTAAGCAAAAATATTTTGGAGAATTTAGTTTAGTAATCACTTTGTTTGCATTAATCGTATTAATGTCTTTATTAAATCCTTACAAATTTCTATCTTCCTTTAATTTGCAAACTATGATGTTCCAAATGCCCGAATTTGGATTAATGTCTTTAGCCATGATGATTACTGTTTTAACAGGAGGTATAAATTTATCTATAACAACCAGCGCTTCACTATCGAGTATAATTGGAAGTTTTATATTATCATCTTCTTTTTCACAACAAAATCCTATACTTGGAATCATTTTAGCAATAATTACCATATTAATTTGTTCAATAATTTTAGGGTCATTTAATGGATTTTTTATTTCGTATGTAGGTGTGGCTCCGATATTAGTTACTTTAGGAACAAAAACTTTATATGAAGGAATTGGATTAAATTTTACAAAAGGCGGTTCTATTTCTGGTTTTCCTCATCAATACTTGAATATAGGAAACGGCTCTTTATTTGGAATTCCAGTTTCTTTAATAGTTTATATTTTAATTATCATTCTATGTTATTTTTTATTTGAGAGAAGCACTTGGGGAACAAAAGTTTATATGATTGGAAGTAATGATATAGCTTCAAAATTTTCTGGTATAGATACTAAAAGAATATTAATGGGTGTTTATATTTATTCCTCGCTTTTAGCTGGAATTGCTTCGATATTTATAATTTCAAGATATAATTCTGCAAAAACCGACTATGGTTCTTCTTATTTAATGCAAGCTGTTACTGCTGTAGTATTGGGAGGAACAAGTATTTTGGGTGGAACTGGTAAAGTTATCGGAACTATAATAGCAGTTTGTATTATACAAGTATTATCTTCGGGGCTAAATATATTGCAAGTAAATAGATACATAATTAATATCATTATAGGAACAATCTTAATACTTGTATTGGCTTTAAGATATATATTTTATACTATAGAAAATAAACGTAAAATAAAAGAGCGTTTATTAGATATAAAAAATTAAAAAAGTTTTCTGGAGGAAACAATATGAAAAGTATAATTATACTTCTATTGGCTGTTTTAGTTGCCTGTTCGTCAAATAGCGGCGAACAAAGAAAGAGTAAAGATGGTAAAATAACTATAGTTGTTATGCCAAAGTTAGTTGGAATACCCTATTTTACTCAAACGGGGGAAGGTGCGGTAAAAGCAGGCAAAGATTTGGGAGTCGATGTTATTTATAACGGTCCTACTACTGCCGATGCTGCCGAACAGATTAAAATGTTGGAAGATTATATAACGGTAGGAGTAGATGCTATATGTATAGCTCCAAATGATCCTGTGGCTATGGATCCGGTTTTGACAAAAATGAGAAATGCTGGAATTTTAATTCTTGATTGGGATACTCCAGCAAATGCGGCTTTAGTAGATGCATCAATTAGGCAGATTTCAGATAAACAATACGCCGAACACATGATTGATAAAATGGTAGAATATATGGGAACAGATTCTGGAGAATGGGCTATTCTAACCGGTGGACTTTCAGCTGAAAATTTAAATACTTGGATAAGATTTGGCAAACAGTATGCTCAAACAAAATATCCTAATTTAAAATTAATTGGCGACCCTTTTCCTACGGATGAAAAGCAAGATGTAGCTTTATCTACCACTAAAGATATTATTAGAGCTTATCCAAATATTAAAGGACTATTCTGTGTTTCTACTCCCACCCCTATTGGGGCAGGTTTAGCCATAAGAGAACTTGGTCTTCAAAATAAAGTTTCTGTAGTTGGTTCAACAGTTAAAGAAGATGTTCAAGATTTATTAACAGATGGGTCGGTAGATTGTGGAACTCTTTGGAATACTCAAGATTTAGGGTTTCTTACCGTTGCCGTTGCAAAATACCTAGTTGAAGGTGGAAAATTATCTAACGGAGTAAATATTCCAGGATGGGGTGTAGTTAATATAGAAGGCGATAAAAATGTTATTTTAGGACCGCCGGAAGATTATGAAAGAAAATAACATATGAATTTATACTTATTGAGGTTGAAAATATAACAATTTCTATTTTCAGCCTCTTGTTATTTTTATTAAAAATGGAGTAAATTAAAGGATGAAATACGGAATATATTACGCTTATTGGAATGATTCTTGGAATGCAAATAATTATTTGAACTATGTAGATAAAGTTGCGAAATTAGGTTTTGATATATTAGAAATTAACGCTTCGTCTCTTTCAGAATATTCGGATAAAAAAATAAACGAATTAAAAAAAAGAGCGAAAGATAATAATATAATTCTTACTGCTGGCTATGGTCCAATACCCGAGCATAATATATGCATAGAGGATAAAAGAAATAAAATATTAGATTGGTATAAAAAAGTATTTTCAAATATGCAAAAATTAAATATTAATATCATAGGTGGGGCTCTTTATTCCTATTGGCCGGTAGATTATTCAAAAACAATTAATAAAGAAGAAGACTGGAAGAAAGCAATTGATGGGATAAGAATGCTTGCATCATTAGCAGATAAATATAATATTAATATATGTTGTGAAGTATTAAATCGTTTTGAAAATTATTTATTAAATACATCAAAAGAAGCTGTTTCATTCGTCAAAGAAGTTAATCTTTCTAATGTAAAGATAATGCTTGATACTTTTCATATGAATATAGAAGAGGAAAGTTTTAATAAAGCTATTAAAGAAGCAGGAAAATATTTAGGACATTTTCATTTAGGAGAAGCAAATCGCAGATTACCCGGAGAAGGGCGAATGCCTTGGAATGAAATTTTAGATGCTTTAATACAAATAGATTATAACGGATATGCTGTTATGGAACCTTTTGTTAAAAGAGGTGGACAAGTCGGGAATGATATAAAAATATGGAGAAATTTAGTAGAAGATATTTCTGAAGATAAATTAGGTTTAGCAGCGAAAGATTCAGTTTATTTCTTAAAAAAATTAGAATTAATAAGAAGGAGTATTTAAAAAATATTCTTTGGATATTAATATTAAATTTATTTCTTTTTGGCAATTAAAAATATTTTTATATAATCATATTAAATGATAAATAATATCAAAATTCAACAATATCAATTATAAACTATTTTAAAAAAGTCAACTGTTTTTTTATAAATTTTCGAATTTTTTTTAATATTT
>CAZUEE010000038.1:0-16594 GCA_964619175.1 uncultured Brachyspira sp.
TATATTCTCCATCCGCAACACCTTTATAAACTGCAGAAGAACCGCTTAATAATTTTCCGTCTAAATTTATGCAGAATTTTTGAACATAATCCCAACCTTTTTCAGGGTCGCCTTTTCCCATAGCGAAAAGCATATTAACCAAATGCTCAAAAGACGAAGAAGAAGCGGAAGGGTCAGCGTGGGCTATTTTTCCTTTTAACGCAGGATTTAATAAATCTTCGTAACCTTCTATTTTTATATTTTTTGCCAAATTTGTATTAACCATAATAACGCTTGGAATAGTAGTAAATCTCGTTATAGCTCCTTCCACATTTTTATATTCTGCTGAAATATTTTCTTCGTTTGTGGAGGTATAATTTTCAAATAAATCTACTTTCGGTTTTACGGTATTTAAACTTCCGCCCCAAAGTATATCTCCCAAAGGATTATCTTTTTCGGATTCGACTCTTTTAAGAAGTTCTCCGACTCCCGCGGCTATTACATCGACATTTACGCCGGGATTTTTAGCTTTGAAATCATCAACCAACGGATTAATAAATTCCAACGGATGTGGGCAATAAATTACGAGCGAATTTCCCGTATCCTGTTCTTGAGTAGAACAACTGAAACACAAACCTAAAGCAAATAAAATACTAATAATTATTCTTTTCATTTTTAATTTCTCCTTTATTTTTAATTTTTTATTTTTGAATAATTAAATACTTGTAAAAATATCTCTAAATTTATTTATCCACTTTTGTTTATTCGGTTCTACTACATTTTCATCATCTTGTATTACATTTATTTTATCAATAGAAAGTAATATATCGGAAGGAGGCAAATCGTTTCTTATACTTCTTCTATTTAATTCATTAACCATCTTTTGAACATCATAACTTGTGGCATAATCAACAAATTTTTTAGCGTTTTCTATATTTTTAGCGTTTTTTATTATATATATTCCGTCTGGTTTGAAAACTGCCCCCTCTTTCATATATACTAATTTTATAGGTGAACCAGCGCTAACAAAATTTGCGCCTCCTTCTTCAAAAGTTAAACCAACAGTATATTCTCCATCCGCAACACCTTTATAAACTGCAGAAGAACCGCTTAATAATTTGCCATCCAAATTAGCGCAGAATTTTTGAACATAATCCCAACCTTTTTCAGGGTCGCCTTTTCCCATAGCATAAAGCATATTAATTAAATGTTCATAAGCCGAAGAGGAAGAAGAAGGGTCAGCAGCAGCTATTTTTCCTTTTAATGCGGGATTTAATAAATCTTCGTAGCCTTCTATTTTTATATTTTTAGCTAAATTTGTATTTACCATTAATACGCTTGGCATTGTTGTAAATCTCGTTAATGGTCCTTCAATATTTTTATAATAATCTAAAATACTTTTTTCGTTTGTGGAAGTGTAATTTTCAAATAAATCTATTTTAGTTCTTGCAAGATTTAAACTTCCGCCCCAAAGTATATCTCCCAAAGGATTATCTTTTTCGGATTCGACTCTTTTAATAAGCTCTCCCGTTCCTGCGGCTATTACATCGACATTTACGCCGGGATTTTTAGCCTTAAAATCTTCTACCAATGGATTAATAAGTTCTAAAGGATGCGGACAATAAATTACAAGAGAGTTTTCTCCCGTATCAGATTTTTCAGTCGAGCAACCGCAGAATAAACCTAATGCAAATAAAATATTAATAATTATTCGTTTCATTTTTAATTTTTCCTTTATATAATTTAATTTTTAACTTTATATATGTATGAATAATTTTAAATTCCCGTATAAATATCTCTAAATTTATCGAGCCATTTTTGACGATTTGCTTCAACGATATCGGGATTGTCGGTTATTGAATAAATTTCAGTCATAGGTATTACAACTTCAGAGGAATCCGCATCATTTCTTATGGCTCTTCTATTTACTTTATTGATTAAAATATTTTGAGCGTCTAAACTAACGCAATAGTCTACAAATTTTTTAGCGTTTTCTAAATTTTTACCGCCTTTAATAATATAAACTCCTTCTGGTTTTGATATTACGCCCTCTTTCATATATATAACTTTTACAGGAGAACCAGAAACGACATAATTAATTCCGCCTTCTTCATAAGTTAAACCAACCGCATATTCGCCGTCCGCAACACCTTTATAAACTGCAGAAGAACCGCTTAATAATTTGCCATCCAAATTAGCGCAGAATTTTTGAACATAATCCCAACCTTTTTCAGGGTCGCCTTTTCCCATAGCATAAAGCATATTAACCAAATGTTCGAAAGCTGAAGAAGAAGCAGAAGGGTCGGCATGGGCTATTTTTCCTTTTAATGCAGGATTTAATAAATCCTCATAGCCTTCTATTTTTATATTTTTTGTCAAATTTGTATTAATCATAATGACGCTTGGAATAAGCGAAAATCTTGTAAAATTTCCTTCTTCGTTTCTAAATTCTTCATAAATATTAATTTCATTAGTGGAAACATAATTTTCAAATAAATCGCTTTTTGATTTAACGCTATTTAGAGTTCCGCCCCAAAGTATATCTCCCAAAGGATTAACTCTTTCGGCTTCTATCCTTTTTAGAAGTTCGCCTGTTCCAGCGGTTACTACATCGACTCTTATTTCGGGATTTTTTAATTTAAAATCGTCTAAAATAGTATTCATTAAATCTAAAGGATGAGAACAATATATTACAAGTTCATCCCTATCCGAATTCGTATTATTGCCGCATGACAATATCAATGCAATAACGAATAAAATAATTAAATTAAGTTTTCGCATAATTTAACTCCTTGAAAATGAATTTTTTATAATAAGCGCTTGAAAACAAACGCAAATTAGCATTGAAACAAGATATATATAATGATTTACTAAATAGTAAACATAACAAATAAAAAAATGCAAAGTTAGAACTGAACTGAACTGAACTGAACTGAACTGAACTGAACTGAACTGAACTGAACTGTTACTATATAAATTTATTAAAATCATATTGTATATTTCCTTATGTTGAATTAAGTATAGCATACAATAAAAAATTGTCAAGCATTTTTAATTTATAAAAAATAAAAATATTTTAAGAAAGTATTTCCATAAATATTTTATATTTTTACAACTTTACCCGTTTCCAAAGATTTTATCAAACCTAATATAACGGATATGGATTTTTTTACTTCTTTAGGTTTAACTATTTCTGGCTGCTTATTTTCTTCGACGCATTTTGAAAAATATTCCACTTCTATTTCATAAGGGTCTCTCACGCTTGGCGGTTCTTGATATGGTTTCATACCATTTCTATAAAGTATTAAAGAATTTTTAGCGGAAGATATATCTTCGAGATTAAATCCTGCAGAAAAAGAAAATTCCGCCGTAGCTTTTTCACCGACTATCCTTAAATTCATAGAAAAAGGATAATTGTCAGTTATTCCAAAAGCCGCCTGAGCTGTAGCATTAACTCCGTTTTTAAATCTTAATACGCTATCGACAAAATTCCAAGAATCGTTTCTTGATTTTTTACCCGTAGCATATACTTCATTAACATCTCCAAAAAGGTAACATAAAAAATCTATATCATGAACATGTAAATCATATATACCGCCTCCGCTTTTTTTAGGGTCGCCATACCATTCGCTTATCGGATGCTGTCCTAATCTAACCGCCGTAGCTAATTTTATCTCTCCAAAAATTCCATCTTCTACCCATTCTTTTATCTTTGTATATTCTGGCCAAAAATGCAAAACTTGTCCTATCATAAATATGCTTTTAGCTTTTTCGGTAGATTGTAACATATTATCTATAGCTTCTAAAGTCAAAGCGAAAGGTTTTTCACTTAATACATGTTTATTATATTTTGTTGCCAATAATACCATTTCCTCATGTTGATATGTTGGTATACAAACATCTATAAAATCTATATCGCTATGTATTTCTTTAAGCATTTCTTCTGCAGAATCAAATCCTTTGCAATTATAAGTTTTCACAAAGTCTTCTTTGGCTTTTTTATCTATATCCGCTATAGCAACTATTTCAACGCCAATATTATTATAACCTTTTGCATGGGTAGTCCCCATAAATCCTCCGCCTATAATAGCTACTTTAACCATATATTTTACTCCTTATTTTAATTTTATAACCTCTCCAGATTCGAGAGATTTAATCAAGCATGTTATAGTCTCTATAGTTTTTCTTATAGAAGCTAAATCCACTATTTCAGGTTTCTTATTATTTTTAACGCAATCTATAAAATATTCTAATTCCAATTCATAAGCGTCTTTAGTTTTTATATTCTCAATAATAGGTTCTTTGCCTTTTCTGTATAAGATTAAAGAATTTGATTGTTTACTATCAACCCCTAAATTTACTCCCGCAGATAAAGAATATTCCGCCGTGGCTTTATCTCCTATAACTTTCATATTAGCGGTAAAAGGATAATTATCGGTTATTCCAAACACTCCCTGAGCTATTGCAGACACTCCATTTTCAAATTTAATAGAACTATTTATAAAATCCCAAGAATCATTTTCATCTTTAGAACCGTTGGCGTATACTTCTTTTATATTACCAAACAAATAGCATAAAAAATCTATATCATGTATATGAAGTTCGAATATTCCGCCTCCGCTTTTCTTTGGATTATAAAACCATTCGCTTTTAGGATGTTGAGCAAGCCTCATTGCAGATACGAGTTTTATATTTCCAAATACGCCCTCTTCAATCCATTCTTTTATCCTTAAATATTCTCTCCAAAAGCGAAGAACTTGCGCCACCATTAAATATATATTGCTATCTTTTAATTTATTAATTATATTATCTACAAAATTCAAATTAATGGAAATGGGTTTTTCACATATAATATGTTTATTATATTGCAAAGCGAGTAATATCAATTCTTCATGTAAAAAAGTTGGAGTGCATATATCCACCAAATCTATATTATCAGAAACACTTTTAAGCATTTCCTCGGCGGACTGATAAGTTTTACAATTATATTTAACGGCAAAATCTCGCCTTGCATCTTCGCTAATATCAGCCATAGCTTCTATTTTTACTCCAAGATTTTTATAGCATTGAGCATGTATATTGCTTATGAATCCTCCGCCTATAATAGCTACCATGGAAACTCCTTAAATAAAATTCAGTATAAAATTTAATTACTTAACAAGGAAACTTTTTACGCCTTAATATAGCATCCATTGAAGAGGATGTATTATATATTAATTGATACGGATAATATTTGTATCCCGGTATCATTTCTCCTGTGCAATAACTGTCATATCCTATTTCATTTAACGCTTCTAAAACGGCTGGATAATTCACATCTCCGGCTAGCAAATCCACAAATCCCGCTAAAGTTCCAACTTCCCTTCTAAAATCTTTAAAATGTATTTTTTTTATTCTTTTTCCCAAAACTCTTATCCATTGTTCCGAATATCCCATATAAATAACATTACCCAAATCCAAATATGAGCCTATATAATCGCTTTTAAATTCGTCAATAAAATTACGCATTTCCATAGCGGATATTAAAAATTTATTCCAAACATTTTCTATTCCTATAGAAACCTTATATTTTTCGGCAGTATCAACGGCTTTAGAAATATATTCTTTAGCTCTTTTATAAGCGTCTTCATAATAAACTATTTCGCTATCTGGAACAAAATCTACTCCAACATATCCCGGAACTAAAAGAACCGTATCCGCCCCAAGAATAGAGGCAACTTCTATTTGTCTTTTAAGATAATTTAATCCGTTTTCTCTAATTTTTTCATTGGATGAAGTTAAAGGATTTCCCCATGCCAAATCCGATGCAAAACTTGGTATTTCAAGACCTATATCATTAGCCATCTTTTTTATTTCTAAAATATCTTTTTCTGAACTTTTAAGTCCTAAAGGTCCGTCTTCTAAAAGACTCAATTCTATACCTTCAAAACCTGCATCCTTAGCGATAGTAAACATATCTTTATAAGAAGTGCCAGCAGGAAAAGACCAAATATTTATACCTTTTTTTATCATAGTAAAAACTCCAAGAATTTGTAATATTAAATATATATAATAGTATAATAATATTTATTAGTTGTCAAATTTCAATTATTTAAAATATTTCTAAAATATTTGACATTTAATTTTATTTTTACTATACTATATATTATCAATAATAATCGAGGAGAAAAAATGAAAAAGAGTATTTTATTAGTTTTATGTTTATTAGTTGGTTTTTTCTTATTTTCTTGTTCTGACACGGACAATTCAAATAAGAAAAAAATAGTGTATTGGTCTATGTGGAATGAAGTAGAACCTCAAGGGCAAGTTATAAAAGAGGCAATACAGGATTACATGAAAAAATATGATGATGTTATAGTTGAAGTAAATTGGAATGGAAGAGAAATAAGAAAAACTTTGCAACCCGCATTAGACAATAATCAAGATATAGATTTATGGGACGAAGATTTAGAAAGAACTATAAGAAATTGGGGAAAATATGCATTGGCTTTAGACGATTATGTCATCAATTCGTTCGACAATACGGATGGCAAAGCATATCAGGATGTAATCATGAAATCTCTTTTAGAATTATCTAAAACTTACTCTGAAGATGGAAAAATATACGCTATACCATATCAACCTTTTACTTTTTTAATGATGTATAATAAAGACCATTTTGCTAAAGCGGGAATAACAAAAACTCCAGAAACTTGGGCAGAATTCAAAGATGTTTGCGCTAAATTAAAAAATGCTGGATTTATTCCTATAACAGTTGATGATGCCTATGTAGATATATTATATGGATATCAATTAGCTAGATATAAAGGTTCGGATTGGGTAAAAAGTTTAGTATTGGACGGATTATGGAATGACCCCGTTGTTTTAAAAGCGGCTAAAGATTGGGAAGAAATGTATAAATTAGGATATTTATCTCCAAATGTTGCAGGAAATAAATTTCCTCAAGGACAGCAAGAAATCGCAAATGGCGAAGTATCTATGTATTTAAACGGAACTTGGCTTGTTAATGAAATTATGCCTACAACTGGACCGGATTTTCCATGGGGACAATTTTCATACCCGACTGTTTCTGGAGGAGTTGGTAAACTTTATGATTTAAATTATGGAGGACAGTCTTTTCAAATCAATAAAAATACTAAATACCCAGATGAAGTATTTAATTTAATAGTTCATCTTACAACGGGACAATGGGATAAAGAATTGGCGGAAAAAACTTATGGAGTCCCAATGGCAAATACTACCGATTGGCCAATACAATTAGCCGATGCAAAAGAAATTTTTTCTAAACTAGGAGTTTGTTATCCTTGGGCTGCAGGATTGCAATATAATACAGATAAAGCTCCCGTTATAGCTTCGGCTTTTACTAAACTTATTACAGGACAGATAACTTCCGAACAATTTGTAGTAGAAGTAAAAAGATAATAAAATATTTAATTTAATTAAGTGCATTCTTTGAATAATAAAGAATTATTTTTAAAGAATGCGCTTAATAATAAAATTTGGGGGATAAATGTTAAAGAAAAGTAGATTACCAATGATTATAGTATTTCTATTTCCTGCTATTTTCCTATACGGATTAATATTTTTTTATCCTACCATAAAAACTATTATTATGAGTTTCTTTAAAATGGGTTCTATTTCGGATAAAATGTCGGAATGGGTTTTTAATGGTTTAGGCAATTATAATAATCTTTTAAATAGTCAATTATTTATGCAATCTTTAAAAAATATATTCTTTATATGGCTTATCGGAGGAGTTATTATATTTTTCTTTGCCATACTTTTTGCCGTTATACTTACTTCTGGAGTTAAACTAAAGTCTTTTTTCAGGTCAATTATATATCTTCCTAATGTAGTTTCCGCTGTAGCTATGGCGACTATGTGGATACATTATATCTATAACTCTAAATACGGGCTTTTAAAATCAATATTTTCTTTCTTACGCATGGATAACTTGGCTGCTATTCAATGGACATCGCCAAATAATATATTTATGGCTTTAGTTATAGCTTATTCTTTTGGAATGGTCGGATATTTTATGCTTATATTTATGGCTGGAATAGAAAGGATACCTTCGGATTTTTATGAAGCCGCTACAATAGATGGCGCTAATGTTTTTCAACAATTTTTTTATATAACTATTCCGTTACTTATGGATGTTATAAGGACGAATATAGTTTTATGGACCATTAATGCAATAGGATTTTTTGTATGGTCTCAACTATTTTCTCCTTTAATACCAGAACCGGGAACCGTTACTCCGATGGTATATATGTATCAAGAAGTTTTTGGCGGAAATACAGTTGTTTTGGAAAGAAATGTAGGCAATGGAGCTGCGGTAGGAGTAATATTAACTTTGATTATAGTTTTATCTTTTATAATTACTAATATATTATTCAAAGATAAAAAAATAGAGTTTTAAATTTTATTTTTAAGGAAATATTTCATGAGAAAAAGCAGAGAAATATCAAAGCAAATATCTCTTGCTCCCGGATATTTATTATTAGGCATATGGTGTTTATTTACATTTTTGGTTATAGGTTGGATTATATTAGCTTCATTTTCAACGACTCCAAATATATTTCAAAATAATTTATTTAAAGACGGTTTACATCCAGAAAATTATACAAAAGCTTTAATAACCCATAATGTAGCAAAGTATTTTATTAACTCTTTAATTTACACTATAACTTCATGCATTGGAATAATAATAGTGTCGGCGCCAGCAGCTTATATTTTAGCAAGATTTCAATTTAAATTTAATAGCATAATACAAAAAATATTTGTAACGGCTTTAGGAATTCCAGCAATTATGATAATAATGCCATTGTTTGGAATAATCACTTCATTAAAAATGACTAATTCAAGATTAGTGTTAATAATATTATATATAGGCATAAATGTTCCTTTTACAATATTTTTCTTAATAACCTTTTTTAAAAGCTTATCTTTTACATTTGAAGAAGCAGCCGCTATAGACGGTTGCAGCCCTATGAAAACTTTTTGGATAATAATGCTACCATTAGCTCAACCGGGAATAATTACCGTCAGTATATTTAACTTTATAACCGTATGGAACGAATATTTTATGGCATTAATATTTGCAAATAGAGGCGATATGCGTCCGGTTGCCGTAGGACTTTTTTCTATGATACAATCTATGAGATATACGGGAGATTGGGCTGGAATGTTTGCGGCGGTAGTTATAGTATTTTTGCCTACTTTTATATTATATATATTATTATCTCAAAAAATTATAGCTAATGTTACAGGCGGCTCTATAAAAGGATAATAATGGAAATATATCTTTCTACTATATCAATAGAAGGTTCTATCTTGAAAGGCGAAAATCCACTTCCTATATTTAGAGATAGAGAAAAAGATAAACCTATACTAAATGATGGCACTTTAAATGAAGAAATGATGAAAAATATTGGCTATGAAATAGGTATGCGCATCCTTCCATATAAACTACAAGACAGATACGATAGAGAAAGAAAAACTATAGAATTAAAAACCGTTGTCATAAAAAATGATAAACTAAAAGCCGTGTTTTTATGCGAATATGGAGGAAGACTATATTCTCTCACAGATTTAGAAACGGGAAAAGAACTTCTTTTTAAAAATCCTGTTTTCCAACTTGCCAATTTATCCACAAGAAATGCATGGTTTTCTGGCGGTATAGAATGGAATGTATCCCAGTTTGGACATTCTTTGCAAACATGCGAACCTTTATTTTTCGCTATAGTTCATGGTAAAGAAGATTTCCTAAGAATGTATGAATTTGAAAGAACAAAAAGAATATATTACCAAATAGATTTTAGATTGCCTGAAAATTCTAACAATTTACATGCGCATATAAAAATAATTAATGATGAAAATTATAAAAAACCTATGTATTGGTGGACTAATATAGCCGTTAGAGAAGAAAAAAATATAAGGATATTTTCATCTACGGAAGATATTATTTATATATATCCAGATAGCGTTGGTTCTACAGAAAATTCCATAAAAAAATTTGGAGCATCAAAACTTCCAAAAACTCCATTTGTAGAAGATGGAAGCTACCCATTAAACTTCCCGTACTCAAGCGAATATTTTTTTCAAACTAAAAAAGCGACTTTAAATCCTTGGGAAGCTGCTTTATACGATGACGGGTACATTTTTTTTGAAAGGTCTACTAATAAATTAAGATATAGGAAAATGTTTTGTTGGGGGAATTTAGAAGGCGGAAGAAAATGGGAAAGTTTTTTATCAAAAGAAAACGAAGGAGCTTATGTGGAGATTCAGGCTGGTATTATGCCAACCCAAGTAAACGGTTTTGATATCGAAGCTAATAGTTGTATAGAATTTACTCAAATCTTTAGTTTTACTAATATAACGAATCAAAATGATATTAACGAGATGTATGATAAAGATTACTCAAAAGCAAGAGAAAAAATTCAAAATATTATAGATAAAAATATCGGCGAAAATTATTTAAATGATTTATTTTATAAATATTCTAAAGAATCAAATTTAGAAATTAAAGGTGAAATTTTATCTTTTGGAAAAGGCTGGGGAGCTTTGGAAGATATAAGAAGAGAAAAATATAAATTAAAAAAATCTCCTAAAAGTTTAACTTTCCCAAAATGTTCTATAAATAGGGAATGTTTAATTTGGCTTAAATTATTGGAATATGGCAATTTAGATGAAATGGAATATTCGTATTTGCCAGATTCATATATGCTTGATTTAAAAAACGAGTTAGAAAATATAAAAAATAAAAATGCCATAACCTTAATTTACCTCGGAATAATATATTATGAAAATTTTTTAGAAGAAAAAGCTTTTGAATGTTGGATTAAATCTTTAGATATAAAACCTTATGCATTAACCTATAGAAATCTATCGGTATTTTATAAAAATAAAAACGAATACGATAAAGCAGTATTTTATATGGAAAAAGCGTTTTTTATATTTGAAAATAAAAATATGGTTGTAGACGAAGCTTTTTTAGTAGAATATTTTGAATTATTATCTTTTATAAAAGATTATGATAAAATAATATCTCTATATGAAAAATATAATAAAAATGAAAAAACTTCAAGATTTGCGGCAAGGGCTTATTTAGAGAAAAAAGAATATGAAAAACTTGAAAATATATTTAATATTGAACAAATAACTATTAGAGAAGGCGAAAATTATCTGCTTGATATTTATTTTGAGTATATTGCAAAATTAAAATCGGAAAAAGAAAATATTGAATTTAATAGCAAATTAATAAATAAAGTGAAAAATGAAGAAAAAGCCCCAGAAAATTTGGATTTTAGAATGGTTAAAAGATAAATTGATTACAATTAAACAATATTGAATACAATAATATTGACAAATATATATTTATTTATATACTATAAGGTATATAAATAAATAAAAAATAAGGATTAATAATATGTCAAGTATAACTTTTGAACATATCAAAAAAGTATATGATAATAATGTGGAAGTAGTAAAAGATTTCAATTTAAAAATTGAGGATAAAGAATTCGTCATTTTAGTCGGACCTTCTGGCTGTGGTAAATCGACTACTTTAAGGATGATTGCCGGACTTGAAGATATAACTGATGGCAAACTTTCTATTGGAGATAAAGTAGTTAACGATGTCGCTCCAAAAGACAGAGATATAGCTATGGTTTTTCAAAATTACGCTTTATATCCTCATATGTCGGTTTATAAAAATATGGCATTCGGACTCGAACTCAAAAAAATGCCAAAAGATGAAATTAAAAAAAGAGTCGAATGGGCTGCGAAAGTTTTGGATATATCGCATCTTCTCGATAGAAAACCTAAAGCTTTATCAGGCGGACAAAGGCAGAGAGTGGCACTTGGAAGAGCTATGGTTAGAAATCCATCCGTGTTTTTGCTTGACGAACCTCTTTCAAATCTTGATGCAAAATTAAGAATACAAATGAGAACGGAACTTATCAAACTTCATAAACAATTGCAAACAACTTTTGTATATGTTACGCATGACCAAGTGGAAGCGATGACTATGGGAACGCGAATAGTCGTTATGAAAGACGGAAATATAATGCAAGTAGACGATGCAAAAACATTATATAATCATCCTAATAATCTTTTTGTGGCTGGATTTATAGGCGCTCCTCAGATGAATTTTATAAACGCTAAATTGGAAAACTCGGAAAATAAATGGAATGCAACATTCGGAAAATATAAATTGGAAATCCCAAATAACAGAGCTTATAAAATAAACGATTCTTATAACGGAAAAGAAGTCATTATAGGAATAAGACCAGAAAATATTTTATTGCATAAAGAAAAAATTAACGAAAAAAATATAGAAGCGATAATCGATGTAATAGAAATGGTAGGCTCTGAAAGTTATTTATATTCAAATATAGGCGAAGTTCAAATTACGATAAGAATAAGCTCTAACGACGATTTTAAAAGAGACGAAAAAGCGTATATGGAATTCGATATAGATAAAATGCATATATTTGATAAAGAAACGGAAGAAAATATATTATAATTAATATTTAAACTCTAAAATTAAGAGAATTAATTTCCATAAATTTGGATTTTCTAAATATCGTTCCGACAAATATCGAAGGATTGGTGTATAACTTCCAAAACATAATTGCGAGTTTAATAAAATTCATATAGAAGCGAATAATTATATTAAATAATAGAGAAAGCAATACTTCAATATCATTTTTATTAAAATTAAATAAATTATTAAATTCAATGTCGATATTGTATGTTAAATCATTACAAAAATCCGACAATTTTTTATTCGGTATCCACCAAGCTAATTTATTTATCTTTTTAATTGTATTTTCAACATATTTCGGGTTATAAGCTATTCCGCCAAATTCTATCCATACTTTATTATTTTCATTCCATTATTCATAATCGCATACATTCCAAAATTTCACGCCGCAACTTGCATGAATTATACTCGCATCTTTCACGCCTTTGGTTGAAAGTTTATATCTATTATAAACATCGGAGAAACCAAAAACTTCTATATTAAATTCCTGAACCGCCAAATTTATAGTCGGTTGGTCTGCCATAAGCCATTTTGCCGACATTTTACAACACCAATCTTTTATCTCATTTCCGTTTTTTATCGAATCGTTAATTATAAATACGCCCGAATTAAAAACTTTCTTATCCAAATTATATTTTGTAGATTTAAATTTTTGAGCTATCAATTTATTTTCGACATTTCCTCTTATATTGGTTTCTTCAAAACATATGCCCATACTTTGTTTTATATTTAATAAATCTATTATATCTTTTTGAATTAGTATATCCGTATCTAAATATAAAACCTGATTATATTTTTCAATTAACGAAAAACATTCGTATATTGCAAAAGCCATAGCAGTCCATTGCAAAGCGCAATTGCTATTTTTAAATGATTTTGGAAAAGGAGATTTATATATATTTATTATTGCATTTTTATAAATATTTTTAATGGCGTTTTCGTCTCTTTTATCCAACTTTTTATTTACATATATAATAATATCGTATTCTTCTTCTGAAAGTGAAAAATGCTTTTTTAATCCAATTAAAACATTTCCTGCGGCAAACATTTGATTAACCGTTGTGCATAAAACTATCGCTCATTTTTTCTTAATTGTCATCGCATTCTCCTAATAAAAATGCATTGGCAAATGCACCCGAAAATAACGCGGTAGAATAAAAAATTTTGCAATAAGAAAGACACAATACTACTTATTGTATTGTATTGTATTGTATTGTATTGTATTGTATTGTATTGTATTGTATTGTGACCGAAGGAAGTCCTGTCAATAATATTATATCGTTACGCATTTCTTTTAACCTTTATCTTTTTTATTATAGCATATTTATAAAAAATATCAAATTTATTTATTCGAATTATTATAAAATATTGGCGTTTAATAGCAATTTATAAACATAAAAACTATTGAAATTATTTAAAAATAATATAATATATCTTTAAGTTCTTTTTAGGGGTAAGCTATGATAAAAATAGAAAATATCACTAAAAGATACAAGAATCATATTGTTTTAAAATCAATTTCATTTGAAGTAGAAAAAGGTAAATTTGTATCTATAATTGGACCGAGTGGTTGCGGTAAAACCACTCTATTAAAGATGATTAACAGACTAATAAAACCGACTTCGGGGAAAATCTATATAAACGGCGAGAATATATACGATAAAGACCCTATAAGTTTAAGAAGAAATATGGGATATGTTATACAGCAAAACGGCTTATTTCCTCATATGACTATTAAAGATAATATTGAAATTATTCCAAAACTTGAAAAAAAGAACGCAGACGATATCTATAAAAGAACCATTAAACTTATGAATATGGTAAATTTGAATCCGGACGAATATTTAAATAGATATCCTTACGAATTAAGCGGAGGCGAACAGCAGAGAATCGGAGTTGCAAGAGCTTTTGCAAACGATACGGATATAATTTTGATGGACGAACCTTTTAGCGCTTTAGACCCGATAACGAGAGCGGATTTACAAAACGAACTTTTAAATCTGCAGTCGAAATTAAATAAAACCATAGTATTCGTCACGCATGATATGGACGAGGCTTTAAAACTTTCAAATAAAATATGTTTAATGAAAGACGGCGAGATAATTCAATTTGACGAACCCGAAAAAATATTAAAAGAACCGGAAAACGAATATGTGGAATCTTTTGTAGGTAAAAATAGAATTTGGGATAACCCTGAATATATAAGGGCAAAAGACATAATGACGAATGTTAATAATAATGGCAAAATAACGGGATTTTTTACTTTGATAGCGAATAAAGGAAAATATAGAAAAATACCTAAAATTAAATATGATGAAAATATAACCTCGATATTAAAAATATTGGAAGAAAATAAAGCGGGAAGTTTGTATGTCGTAAACGAAAAAAATAAAATAATAGGAATAATAACTCAAAACGAACTTGTCTCAATATTAAATCAAAAATTTATTAGAGAGGACGAAATTAAGGAGCTTAACTATTGAATATAATATCGGAATTCCTAATCTATATAATAGAACAAAGAGCGGAAATATTTAATCTTTTATTTCAACATATAAGATTAACGGCGTTTTCGGTAATATTTTCAATAATGCTCGGAGTTCCTCTCGGGATATTAATAAAATATGTTCAAAAATTAAATAAACCGATTTTAGGATTTGCAAATATAATTCAAGCTATACCGAGTATGGCTCTTTTGGGAATATCTATTCCTATACTTGGGATAGGTTCGGCTCCGGCAATATTTATGGTTATATTATATTCTTTACTTCCAATAATAAAAAACACATATACCGGACTTTCAAATATAAGTCCCCAAATATTGGAAGCTGCAAAAGGAATAGGATTAACGAAAACTCAAAGACTATTTAAAATACAAATTCCGTTGTCTCTGCCCGTTATAATGGCTGGCATAAGAGTATCTGCGGTAACTTCTGTCGGTTTAATGACTATAGCCGCTTATGTCGGCGCTGGAGGATTGGGATATTTGGTATTTGCCGGAATAAGAACGATTAATAATTATCAAATATTGGCTGGTGCAATTCCCGCATGTTTACTCGCTTTATTGGTAGATTATATATTTTCTATAATTGAAAGATTGGTTACTCCGGTTAGTTTGCAAGCGAGCGAGATAATGAAAAGAAAGGAATTGGAAGATAAAAGGAAAAAAGAGAAAGTTATTATATATGTAGTAGCGGCTATTACTTTAATAATAATCGGCACTCAAATAATAAAATTAAGAGGAAGTAAAAAAGAGAGCATATCGGTTTCATCGTTAATGTTTACCGAACAAGTTATTTTAGGCAATATGGTTTCGGAACTTATAGAAGCGAAAACGGATTTAATAGTCGACAGAAGATTGGCTTTGGGAGGAACTCAAATAGTTTTTCAGGCTTTGGACAAAGGAGATGTGGATTTATATGTAGATTATACGGGAACGATGTTTGCTAGTTTGCTTAATTATACTCCAACCAACGACGCCGATTTTGTATACGATATAGTTAAAAGAGACATGAAAAACAAATATAATATCGAGACTTTAGCGCCTTTTAATTTTAACAATACTTATGTTATAGCTATAAGAGATGATACTCAAAAAAAATACAATATTAAAAATATTAGCGATATAAGAAGTGCTTCTAAAGATTTAAGATTTTGCGGAACTTTAGAGTTTATGAATAGAGCGGACGGAATAATCGGTTTAACTAATGTTTATTCTTTGAATTTTAAAGATTATGTAGCTATAGATGATGCTCCAAGATATATAGCTTTGGAGACAAAAGAAGTCGATGTCATAACGGCATTTTCTACGGACGGATTATTAAAAAAATTCTCTCTTATAACTTTGGAAGATGATAAAAAATTCTTTCCTCCGTATTACGCAGTCCCTTTCATACGAACCGACATTTTAAATAAATATCCTGAAATTGCGGAAATTCTTAAAGAATTGGGCGATTTGCTTGACGAAGAGACTATGATAGAATTAAATTACCAAGTTGACGAATTACAGAAAGACCCTAAAGAAGTTGCAAAGGAATTTCTTGTAGGGAGTAAAATAATATAAAT
>CAZUEE010000039.1:0-16562 GCA_964619175.1 uncultured Brachyspira sp.
AAAGTAAATAAATTTATTTATAAATTAAGAAAATCTTTTAGGAATTTTCCAACGCCATCTGCATTATTATTTAATGCTATAGAGTCCGCCACTTTTTTAAGCGCTTCCTCTCCGTTTTCCATAGCCACTCCGACTCCGGCAAATTCCAACATTTCTATATCGTTATAATTGTCTCCGAAAGCTATAATATTTTCTCTATCTATTCCTTTTTTATCGCAAAGCCATTTTAACGCCGAACCTTTATTTATACCGTCTCTCAATATTTCCAAAAAATTAGTATGAGAAAAAGAAGTATGAACTTTAACGGAATTTCTTATTTCGTTTTGCAATTTTTCTAAAATTTCCCTATCGCCTATAAAAAGCATTTTACTGAATTCAAAATTTTCTATATTATGTAAACCCACGAAAATTTCTCTAAGATTCTCTTTTTCCACATATCGTTTAAAATAAAAATCTTCTTCCGAAGCCACATATCTATTTCCGCTGTAAACATGCATAAAAACATCGTATTTTTTTGAAATATCCATTATTTTAAGTGCTGTTTTTTCGTCCAAAGGTTCGTCGTAAATAAATTTTTCGCCTCCGTCCGTAATTATCGCTCCATTTAAAACTATCGAATTATTTTTATTATTCAAATGTTTTTTATAGCGAATCATTCCCTCAAAAGGTCTGCCCGTAGATAAAACTATTTCCACTCCGTTATTTTCCAAATATTCAAAAATTTCTTTATTATATTCGCTTATTTCGCTTTCGTTATTTAAAAATGTTCCGTCCAAATCGGTTGCTATTAATTTTATATTATTTTTCATAACTCCATTTTATCATAAAAACAATCAAAAACAAGTGGAGATAAAAAAGCGTTTACCCGATATTTAATATTAATAATTTAGTATTTAAAAATAGAATATGATTAATGTTCTGATAAATACTAATTATATAATTTTATTATTTAAATATTATATTGACATATAACTTTATTTCATTTATAATAATTAAAATAATTCTATAAACAATAATAATAAAAGGAGTAAAACATGGTTGGAAGAACACAAATTATGCGTTTATTGAAGTATAAAAACGCGCTAAGAAGAATGAAGAGTTTCGGGTTTATAAAGGCTTATTCCAATAACTTGGGAGATGCCATAGGTTTAAGCTCCGTTCAAGTGAGAAAAGACTTTTCATTATTCAATATAGCGGGAAACAAAAAAGGCGGATACACGATTGACGATTTGCTGGTTAGAATAGACGAAATACTCGGAAAACATGTTTCGCATGATATTATATTAATCGGATGCGGTAAAATAGGAAACGCCTTGATAAATTATAGCGGTTTTGAAAGCGAAGGATTGAAAATAGTCGCTGCTTTCGACCATAACCTTGAAAAAGTAAATAGAGAAGCGGATGTTCCAATACTTCCGATAGAGGAATTAAGAGATTTTATAATAAACAATAATATAGAAGTGGCTATAATAGCCGTTCCAGATTTGGAAGCTCAAAGAGTATTCGACCATATATGTAATGCGGGCATTAAAGGAGTTTTAAATTTCGCTCCGATAAAATTGCTCGACAGACCAGATTGTATTATAAGCGATGTTAATATAGCAGACGAAATAGAATCCATATTCTACTTTATAAACGATTTGGAAACTAAAAAAAGAAAATAAATTAATTAAATAAAAATTAATAAAATTATAAATATAATAAAAAAGGCATAACCTCATAATATTGAGTATGCCTATTTTATCATGAACTACAAAGTTTTAATTTACATTTTTCTTAAAGCTATCGTTAATAAGAATATAAATCCTCCCCAAACGGCGAGTAAACTAAGTCCCATAAATATAGCGGAATCTATTCCCATAATCGTCTCCTTTTATTTATTAATATATTTTTCTTTTAATTTAGCAAATATTATACCGACTATGAAAGCTATAATCGGCATAGACCATCCCAAAAATATCAAAGCCGCTTGAGGATAATTCTCATAAGGAACTTTGAAATCGGTTATTAATTTTAAAGCTAAAAAAACCGCTAAAAATACAGGTGTTAAGAATTTCAAACAGAAATCCCACCAAATTCCTACGCTAAATTCGCTCACTCTATTAATTAAATCTTTAAAGTCTTTAAGTTTATAAACCCAAGCTATCAATACGATTTCTATCAAACCGCTTATTACTATATTATAATTATTTATAAAATGGTCAACTATATCGAGTATCTTTAATCCGCATCCCGTGGCATATACCATAGATATAGCAGCCTGTATAATCATAATCACTATAGACGCTTTTTTTCTGTTATAATGGAATTTATCTATAAAAGAAGATATTACGACTTCCGACAAAGATATAGCCGAAGTTAATCCCGCAAACGCAAGTACCAAAAAGAATACTGCTCCAAATATTCCGTTTAATCCGGGCAAAGAATTAACCGCTTCGGGAAATACTATAAATGCAAGTCCGATTCCTCCGCTTCCGGCAACATCGGCTACGGCTTTACCTTGAGAACCTGCCATATAACCTATTATACTAAATACAGTTATACCCGCAAGCAAACTAAAACTTGTGTCAGCAAAACCGGTCATAAAGGCGTTATTCGATATATCCGAATCGTCAGGTAAATAACTCGCATATGTAACCATTATACCGAAAGCGATTGACATGCTATAAAATACCTGTCCATAAGCCGCTATCCAAACATCAGGATTAAGAATTTTTGAAAAATCGGGCTTAAACATATAATCGAGTCCGGCTAAAGCTCCGGGCAAAGTAACTCCTCTGATAAGTATTATTAAAATCAATATAAATAGCAAAGGCATAAATATTTTATTTGCCTTTTCTATTCCGTCTTTAACTCCGCCTATTACCGAAATCAATATAATAATCCAAACTATTAACAAAGGAATAGCCACTTGAAAATTGAAGCCCCCCAACTGAAAACCTTCCGAGATTTTAAGATATTCGCTAAAGAAAAATGTAGATGCGTCCGCTCCCCATTTCAAACCTTGAAGAGAAAATAAACCGTAGGATAAAGACCATCCTATAATTACGGAATAATAAATAACTATTCCAAAACAAGTAAATACCTGCAACCAACCCAACCATTCCCAAGAAGGATTTAAGAATTTAAACGCTCCCGGCGCGCTCTTATGAGTTTTATGCCCCATAGAGAATTCCAAAACCATAATCGGTATTCCCGCCGTAAACATAGCGATTAAATAAACTATCATAAAAGCTCCGCCGCCATTTGCCGCAACCATATAAGGAAAACGCCAAATATTACCCAAACCTACGGCAGACCCTATAGCCGCCAATACGAACCCGGCTCGAGTCCCCCATTGCCCCCTATGATGATGACTCATATTTTACTCCTTACTTTTAAATTAAATTTTAAATATTATCAAAAATAATATATAAAAACAAATAAAATATCAATACTCTATATAGAAACTTTTATATTAAAATTTATACTAAAATTAAAATACTTGAAAATATATATATAAAATTTATAATTTAAAATATCTTGGTAATTATACGAAATTTAATATATAAGATTAAATGATATTAAAAAAATTTGACGATATATTAAAAAAAATACAAATTTATAAAAATTTTGTTATTATTTATATATGAAGAAATTTATAATACTGCTTTTTTTAATTATATTTGAATTATCCTATTCTCAAAATGTGGTTTTCAAACCATTTAAAAAATTGCATACGATTCAAACAGAAAAATTTGAAATCATATTTCCTATGGAATCTAGAAGAACCGCGGAAAAATTAGCGAAAATTGCAGACGATATATACAAAGAATATTCCACAATTTTAAATAGCGAAGTTTACGGAAAAATTCCAATTACTATAACTCCCGATATGAATATATTTAACGCTTGGGCTACTCCGCTACCTTATCCCGCTATGGTTTTATTCGATACTATGGAAGATTCGGAAATAATTTTAGACACAGACAACTTCAAAGGAACTTTTATTCATGAACTCGTCCATCTATTAAGTTTGGCATCGGAAAACGCGGGTTTTTCTACAAGAATATTAGGAAATTGGGCTTCTATGTTATTTTTCAATATTCCTATTTTCATGCTCGAAGGAATAAGCGTGAGTATGGAAAGTTATAAAGGTTTTGGGCGAGCAAACGACCCTTTGGTTAAACAAACATTAAGACAGGATATATACGAAGGAAAATTCAAAACTCCGATACAGTTAAGCGACACTTGGAGCAAAAGACCTTATGATTATTATTATTTATACGGAGGAATTTTTTCAAAATATTTGCAAGAAAGATTCGGAATGGAAAAATATAACGAATTATGGAATGTTATGAGAAAAAAATTATCCTTTTCGTTTTTAATTTATAATTCTGGTTTTTACGGAGCGTTTAAGGAAGTTTACAAAATTAATTTTATCGAAGTATGGGGAGATTTTCAAAACTATCTGGTTCTTAAAGATATAAATCCAAGCGAAGAGCTTATGGTAAACGATAAGAAAACATATATTGGAGATTTGGCTTCGTATAACGATACTTTATATTATATAGACAATAATGTCGGAGCGCTTTATTCTTACAAATATAATAGAAACGAAAATAGTAAAAAAGATTTAAAATTAGAATTTTATATCGACAGAACTTCAGAAAGTTTGGATATATCTTCAAACGGCAAAAGAGCTTTAATAGTTTCCATGACTTATAACGCGGGACTTTACAAATATGTAGTTAAAGAATACGATTTGGAAAAAAAGAAAAGAACGAAAAGAAAATGGTATAATATTCAATGCGCAAGATTTTTTAGAGACGGAATCGTTGGAATTACAAAGGATTTGCATAATTCCATTTTGGTTTATATAGACGAAAACGACAATAAAGAAATTTTGCTTAACGCAAACGATAATTTTTCTTATTCTTCGCCTACCGTTATAGACGATTACAATATAGCTTTAATAGTTTCCGATTATGGAATAAGACATATTGCAATTTTTAATTACGAGACAAAAACTTTAAGATATATAAACAGCAGAGATGACAGTTTAAATTATGTAAGATATTTAAAATATTCCAACGGCAAACTTTTATTTTCTTATAATAATAACGACAGATTTTATAAATTGGGAGAATTGGATTTAAATGAAAATAGATTAAAATTTTACGATAAAGATTTTTCTGGCGGAATAATTTCTCCCGTTTACGCGGCGGATTCTATTTATTATAAAGGAAAATTTTCAGAATACGATAGATTAATGAAATTTGACGAAACTATCGAACCTCAAATAAAAAATATTTCCCTAACTTCAAAAACTATAGAAAAATATAATTTTGTCCCAGAAATGGAAATTGGAAATTATAATCAATTTAAATATATAAAACCTTTTTCCACTTGGGCGCCGCTTCCTCAAATAAACGACACTTTTCCATATTTTTTTATAAACGGAATCGGAGTATTTTCTTATATGGCATCTCCTTCTCGAAACAATTCGGCATCTTTATGGTTGGGGTTTGATATTCCTTCGTTATTTTTGCAAACGGAATTTTTACTTACTTCATATAGTTTATTGTATCCTTTAAATTTTAGTTTCGATAGTAAAGTCGTTTATTCGGATTATAATTATTGGCAATTAAGCTCTTCGATTAATATGCAATTTAAACTTTATACCGAAAGCGACAAAGTATCTTTTGTTTTAAGCCCTATAATTTACGGAGCTTTATTTTCGGAAGATAAAATTCCAAATTATATATCGAGCGCTTTTAAGTGGAAATACGATACTTGGACTTTTGTTACAACTTTACAAACTTCTTTTATTTTTATAACGGGAGCGAACAAACCTTATAGAGACGATTTAATCAAAATATCATTATATCCGATGTATTCCGTAAAATATAACAGATTCGGTTTGGATTTTAATACTCAATTTCAAACGAGATATATTCCGATAAGAATCAGTTTTTACGGAGCTTATGTTTCAGACGGAGTCGTTTCTTTTGACGGAAATTCAAAAGTATTCGGAACAAAATATGTGGGCGCGCCGGCGGAATTTCATTCTTACGCTTCTAAAAAAAATCTTATGGACAATTATTTTTTGGCGGGAGATATCGAACTTTTAGGTTTTGTAGAATCTCAATTTAATTTGAGTCATATTTATTTTGATAATTTTTTCGCTTCTTTATCTTATAGATTCGCTTATTATGATAAAGATTATATGCATTCAATAGCTTTAAAAGTCGGCACAAAGGCGAGCATTCCTGTCATACCTTATAATATAATAACGGGAGAACCTTATATATCGATTGCCTTAAAGATGCCCGACAGAATAGAAGACATTCAAAAAATTTCTTTTAACGATTTGTTTTTTAGTTTCGGTTATAAAATGTCTTGGTAAAATATTTATTTTTAAAATTATAAAAATAAAAAATATGTAGTTAAATCGTCCGTTAAAACAAATTATAATTATGTGAAAAGTCAATCAAAACGAGAATTTAATTAATGTAAAATCGTAATCTTTTTGTTGTTATTTTTTTTTTTTTTTTGTTACAAATCAAAATAAAACTGTTGACTTTTTAAAGCGTTTGTTGTAAAATTAATTATAAAATTAATAACTTATTATAGGAGACAAAAATGAATAAAGAAGTAAAAGAAAGCTCGAGCGGTTCTATACTAGACGATTTAATATCGAAAGCTCAAAAAGCGCAAAAAATTTATGCCACTTTCTCTCAAGAAAAAGTTGACCAAATATTTAAAGCTTGCGCAATAGCTATAAACAGTAGAAGAATCCCTTTAGCAAAAATGGCTTGCGAAGAAACGGGAATGGGAATAGTCGAAGATAAGACTATAAAAAACCACTTCGCTTCAGAGTATATTTATAATAAGTATAAACATACTAAAACCTGTGGAGTAGTAGAAGAAGATACGGCTATGGGAATAAAAAGAGTAGCTGAACCATTGGGAGTATTAGCCGGAGTTGTTCCTACTACCAACCCAACTTCAACCGCTTGCTTTAAATCTCTATTAGCTTTGAAAACGAGAAACGCCATAGTATTTTCTCCGCATCCGAGAGCGAAAAAATGCACAGCAGAAGTTTGTAAAATAATAAATCGTGTCGCTGCCGAAAACGGCGCTCCAGACGGACTCATAGGCGTTATAGAAGAACCTTCAATTGAACTATCCGCAGCGTTAATGAAACATCCGGATATAAACTTTATTTTGGCAACGGGCGGACCGGGAATGGTTAGAGAGGCTTATTCTAGCGGAAAACCGACTATGGGAGTTGGACCGGGAAATACTCCAGCGATTATAGACGAAACTTGTAATTTAAAAATGGCTGTAAACTCTGTCATTCAAAGTAAAACTTTCGACAACGGTATGATATGTGCGAGCGAACAATCGGTAGTAGTTTTAAAAAGCGTTTACGAAGAGGTTAAAAAAGAATTTGTTTATAGAGGCGCTTATATTCTAAATGAAGAAGAAAAACAAAAAGTAGGAAAAGTAGTAATAATAGACGGCGCTTTGAATGCAAAAATAGTAGGACAGCCTGCTTATATTATAGCTAAAACTGCGGGAATAACCGTTCCAGAAGAAACAAAAATTCTTATAGGGGAAGCAAATTCGATAAGCCGAGACGAACCTTTCTCTTACGAAAAATTATCGCCGGTTTTGGGTATGTATAAAGCGGAAGATTTTGAAGACGCTTTGAATAAGGCTCATAGTCTTGTAGTATTCGGAGGAATGGGACATACTTCGGTATTATACACGGACGAAGACAATCAAAAAGAAAGAATAGAAAAATTCTACGAAAAAATGCCTACAGGAAGAATACTTGTAAATATGCCTTCCTCACAAGGAGCAATAGGGGATATATATAACTTTAGATTAGAACCTTCTATGACTTTAGGTTGCGGAAGTTGGGGAAAAAATGCCACAAGCGAAAATATAGGAGTTAAACATCTTTTAAATATAAAATCTGTAGCATCAAGGAGAGAAAATATGTTATGGTATAAAGTTCCACCAAAAATTTATTTCAAAAGAGGCTCGTTGGATGTGGCTTTAAGGGAATTCGCCGATAAGAAAAGAGCGCTCATTATAACGGACGGTCCTCTATATAAATTGGGCGTGACAGACCATGTTACAAAAGTATTGGACGATATAGGAGTAAAATATAATATATTCTCCGATGTTAAGCCCGACCCTACGATAAGTTTGGTTATGAATATATTAAAAACAGCCAACGCTTTCGAACCTGATTTAATTATATCCTTAGGCGGAGGTTCTCCTATAGACGCCGGCAAAATAGCTTGGTTATTATACGAAAACCCAGAAATTAAATTCGAAGATATAGCTATGGTGTTCTTAGATATAAGAAAGAGAATATGCGATGCGGGAACATTGGGCAAAAAAGCTCAATTTGTA
Source organism: uncultured Brachyspira sp. (assembly GCA_964619175.1). Classification (GTDB taxonomy): domain Bacteria; phylum Spirochaetota; class Brachyspiria; order Brachyspirales; family Brachyspiraceae; genus Brachyspira. The sequence goes on from CAZUEE010000039.1 coordinate 8,413, forward strand.
GCGATTCCTACTTCAAGCGGAACCGGTTCGGAAACGACTCCTTTCGCCGTTATAACAGACGATGAAACGCATATAAAATATCCTATAACCGATTATGCTTTAACTCCTAATATGGCTATACTTGACGCCAATTTGGTTATGACTATGCCTAAAAATTTATGTGCATGGAGTGGTATAGACTCTTTAACGCATGCTTTGGAGGCTTACGCTTCTATAATGTCTACTGAGTTTTCAAATGCAAGCGCAGAAAAAGCCATTAAATTGATTTTTAAATATTTGCCAGATTCGTATAAGGACGGAGCAAATAATCCACAAGCTAGAGAATATATGCATTATGCGGCTTCTATGGCAGGTATGAGTTTTGCAAACGCCTTCTTGGGAGTTTGTCACTCTTTGGCTCATAAACTTGGAGCGGCTTTCAATGTTCCTCATGGTCTTGCAAACGCTTTACTAATATGTCAAGTAGTAAAATATAATTCGGACGAAAAACCTACGAAACAAGGTATATTCCCTCAATATAAATATCCTCATGCAAGGTCGCGATACGCTGCTGTTGCTGATTTGATAGAACTTGGAGGAAGAGACGAAGATGAAAAAGTGGCTAATTTGATAAAGGCTATAACCGACCTTAAAAAACAATTGGATATACCTTTGTCTATAAAAGATTGGGGTATTTCGGAAAAAGATTTCCAAGATAAACTCGATAATATGGTAGAACAAGCGTTTAACGACCAATGCACGGGCGCTAACCCAGTTTATCCTTTGATGAAAGAATTAAAACAAATATATTTGGATGCATATAACGGCGTTTGTTAATTTGTTTTAATAATTAAACTATAAAGACTTCCGTAATTATTTTGCGGGAGTCTTTATTTTTTATAATTAAATATAATATTTTAATTTAAATATTATAAAAAATATAAACTGTTTTATAATTAAAAAATTATATATAATATATAAAAATATAAAATAAGGGTATATTATGGACATAGAAAAATATCTAATACTTTTAAGAGGTAAAGAAGGAAAATTTCAAGATAGAAGCAAAGATATTGAAACTTATAACAATTATGGCAATGTCATAAAAGTAAAATATTTTAAAAGCAACAATTTACATACTTACACTAAAGATAATTTTAAGATTTTTAAAAATCCAACAAGTATTGATAATCGAGTCGAATTTAGTTGTGGAAATTTACTCAATATAAATAAAATTTTAAAATTTGATTCATATTATAAAATATTGTTTAATGACGGTGCTACAAAAATATTGTCGTCAAATTTATTGAAAAGTAGTGACTCGAAAATAAATAATAACGCATTTGATTATTTTAATTATTTTAAAGACATTTCAAATATAGTAAGCATTAAAACAGAGGAAGACGAATCCTTATTAAATAAAGCTTATCAAAAAATTTTATTTATAGAAAAAGATAGGGCATTATATTCATATTTAAATCCGAATATAAAACCTAAAAAACAAAAAGAATATGATTCTATTTTATTATTTCCTTTTGGAATAAATCAATCTCAATATAAAGCTGTTAAAAATGCTATGGATAATCAAATAAGCGTAATCGAGGGACCGCCCGGAACGGGGAAAACTCAAACTATATTAAATATTATAGCGAATCTTATATATAACGATAAAAGCGTAGCCGTAGTATCAAATAATAATTCTGCTACCGCAAATGTGTTTGAAAAATTAAAACAATACGGATTCGATTATATTTGCGCGACTTTAGGTAGAATAGAAAACAAAGAAAATTTTATTGAAAATCAAAACGGATTATACCCGAATTTTGAATATGACGAAATAAAATCAGAACCAAACAAAAACAAAGAATTAATAGAAAAGTTGAACGAATTATTTATACTTCAAAACAATATAGCGATAAATAAAAATATATTAAGCGAATTAAAAATAGAGATTGAACATTTTATAAATCAAGAAAATACATCAGAACTTCCAAAGATAAAAAATATAAATTCTTTAAATTCTAAAAAAATAATTGATGTAAAAATTAGGTTGGAAGAGATGAAAAGAATCGGCATATTTTTGAAGTTGAAATTAGTATTATTATACGGTATAGGAGATTTCAAATTTTATAAAAAGCCAATGCAAGAGATTATTAATGTTTACGACCAAATATATTATACGATTAAAAAAAACGAATTAAATACCGCTATAGAAGAAGATAGTAAGAAATTGGAAACATTGAGTAAAAATAATATTATTGAAACTTTGCAAAATAATTCCATTTCTATATTGAAAACATATCTAAAAAATAAATATAATAGCAAAAAGACAAGGAAAATTTTCACATTGAGAGATTTATATAAAAACTCGGAAGAGTTTATATTCGAATATCCTATAATATTCAGCACTACTTATTCCATAGGGAAATGTTTTGGTAAAGATTATAAATTCGATTATCTCATAATTGACGAGGCTTCGCAAGTAGATTTGGTTACGGGAGCTTTAGCGTTATATAACGCAAAAAACGCGGTTATAGTAGGAGATAGAAAACAATTGCCGAATGTTATTTCTTCTGATACTATATCCGAAATAAAAACATTATCAGAAAAATATAATATAAACTCGAGTTATGATTATATTAAACAGAGTTTTTTAACTTCTATAATAGAATCTCTTAAATATGTAAATAAAGTATTGCTTAAAGAACATTACAGATGCCATCCTAAAATAATAGATTTCTGCAATAAAAAATTCTATAATAACGAACTTATAATTTTAACGGAGGATAGAGGAGAAGAAGATGTAATGAAAGTTTATATTACGGCTAAAGGCAGTCATGCAAGAGGACATTATAATCAAAGACAAATCGATATCATAAATAAGGAAATTATGCCAGAATTAAAACAAAAATTAAGCGTAGACGAAATAGGGATAGTTTCGCCTTATAACGAACAAAAAATTCATTTGCAAGATTCAATAAATAATGAAAATATACAGGTAGATACGGTTCATAAATATCAAGGAAGAGAAAAAGACGCTATTATAATAACAACCGTTAATAATCAAATAAGCGAATTTATCGACGACCCGAAAATGTTGAATGTCGCTATAACTCGCTCTAAAAAATTTTTAAGACTTGTAGTTTCAAGCGACATATCTGAAAAAGATAGCAATATAAACGATTTGATAAAATATATAAAATATAATAATTTTGAAGTAGTTAAAAGCAATGTAAAATCTATTTTCGATTTACTATATAAAGAAAATAGATTAGCCAGATTGCAATATCTTAAAAATAAAAAAAGAATATCTTTATACGATTCGGAAAATATAGCTTATAATGAGATTGAAAATATATTAAAAAACTATTATAACAATTTGGATATTTCTACTCATATTCCTTTATTAAGAATTTTATACGATACAAATTTATTAAATGAAGACGAATTAAAATATGTAGGCAAAGAATGGACTCATATTGATTTTATCATATATAATAAAATGGACAAAAAACCCGTTCTTGCCATAGAAGTTGACGGTTATACTTTTCATAAAAAATCCAAAACTCAAAATAAAAGAGACGAATTAAAAAATAAAATTCTTGAAAAATATGAAATCCAATTAATACGATTAAGCACTGTAGGAAGCGACGAAAAGAATATAATAAAAAATAAATTAGACGAGATAGTAAAAGTTAAATAATAAAAATCGACGATTATATAATTTATTTATAAAAAATCTTATTAAGAAAATCGATTATTCTTTCATTTCGTTGATTATAAAAAAAATCGTTGGAATTGTCCATCGCTATAATTTTTCCACAGTCCATAAAGGCTATATTCGTAGAAAGCTCGCGAACGAAACTAATCTCATGGCTTACAACTATCATAGTCATCTTTTCTTTGGCAAGCTCTTTCAAAACGGATAAAACCTCGCCTATAAGCTCTGGGTCTAACGCCGAAGTCGGTTCATCGCATAAAAGTATTTCGGGTTTCATGGCGAGCGCTCTGGCTATGGCAACTCTCTGTTTTTGTCCACCCGATAATTCGTTTGGATAACTTTCGCTTTTATCTTTAAGCCCCACCCTATCCAAAAGTTTTAAAGCGTCTTCTATAGCCTCTTCTCTATTAATTTTTTTTACCATAATCGGAGCTTCTATAATATTTTCTAAAGCGGTTTTATGAGGAAATAAATTAAAATGCTGAAATATCATGCCCATCTTTTCCTTTCGTTTCATCATATCGGCATGCGAAGGATTAATATTTTTTTTACCCGCTATTTTAGAAAATAATATCTCGCCATCTATATAAACCTCTCCGTAATCGGGACTTTCTATTTGTATGATATTTCTAAGCAAAGAGCTTTTACCCGCGCCGGAAGGTCCGATAATTGAAAGAATGTCTCCTTTATGAACATCGAACGAAACTCCGTTTATCGCGGGAATATTTTTATAAGATTTTTTAATCTCCGCTACTTTTAAATTAATTTCTGATGACATATTTTTTCTCCAAACGCCTGAAAATAAGCACTAAAACCGAAGTGAATATCAAATATATTATTCCCGCTATAACGAAAGGAAGCAATTTAAAATCTCTCGTTAATATCTCTCTCGCATGAAGCATTAAATCGCCTATACCCAAAACTATAACAAGCGCCGTGTCTTTTACCAAATTAATAGCTTCGTTTGATAGAGGAGGCAAAACTCTTCTAATCGCTTGAGGCAAAATTATTCTTGTCATAATCTGTCTATGATTCAAATTAAGAACATAAGCCGCTTCGTATTGTCCTTTTTCTATACTTTCTATTCCCGCTCTGAATATTTCCATAAGATACGCCGAATAATTTAATATAAAAGTTATAGCCGCAGAAGTAAATGCCGGAAAAGCTACTATATTATTAGTCATTAAAGGAATCCCGTAATAAAAGAATATTAATTGCAATATTAAAGGAGTTCCTCTGAATATCCAAGCGTATATGTCGAAAATATATCTTATAAATTTCGGAGCGCTAAATTGCAAAGCTGCAAAAAGCATAGATAGAGGCATCGAAAATAAAGCCGTTACAAAATAGAGGCTTAAAGTCGTATATGTTCCTTTAAGCAAATAAACGGTAGTGGATATTATATATTCCATAAAACAAAATTATTATATAAATATTAAATATTGAACGGAATTGATTATAATACTATTTATAAAAATTTTCAATTATTGTTTATATAAAGTTTTAAATTTAATTTTTTATGAAATTTCAAATAAATATCTAATAAAAATGGGGCAATGCTTTTTACATTACCCCAAAAATATTATGAGAAACAATTATTAAATTATTTGTTAATTAATGTCCAAAATGAAGCCCTATGCCAAGCCCAACATTGAAAGACGGATAAGCCGAAATATACATACCGTTAAATAATACTCCCACATCCGTAGATTGATAAAGCGTCATATCTGCGCCTAGATAAAGTCCGCCTATCAAAGCCAATTTTCTCGATACGAAAAATCTCTGTTCCACAAACACATCGATAAAAGGCGTAATAGCCGGTATGCTCGTACTTAAAGTAACATTAGCCAAAACTTTAGCTCCAAGGCTAAAACCGAGAACCGTATCTCTCGGAACTAAACTATTTACGCTTCCAAATAGAAATTTCGTAGTAACTCCCACTCCAATATTCAAACCGGTCGTTTTCCTTACATTTTTAGTGTTGCCCGAGCTCGGCAAAGTTATAGCTATGGATTCTTGGTCGATTCTTATATCGGCGAAAACGCTTATACCTTTTAAAGAGTTGGTCATAGAGAATTGATTTCCCACTTGCAAAGACGCGCCAAAAATTGCTTCGGTAGAACCTTTGACTCCACTGATTTTTAATTGCTGTATAGGAAAACTCGTAGACGCCGTAACTTGCCCCAAGATATCAATCTCAAATGCCGCAAAAACTCTACTAAATCCTACCAAAAAGATTACTAATATCAACTTTCTCATCGAAAACCCCTTCCTTTAATCTGCATATTTTAAATAATAACAGATTTTTAATGTTATGTCAACTAATTTTATAAAATATAATTAAATCAATGAATACTTAAACGAATCATTTTCTTTAATTATCTTATATAGTTTAATATTCTTATCTTCCAATATACATTTTATCAGCTTTATATCCGATTCGTCAAAATCACTTTGCAAATATACGGCATTTACTTTTAACTCAAAGAAATTATCTTTATTATCCTTATAAAACAATAAATTATAATCTCCGTTTCCACAATCTAAATTATCGGAAAACATCGAAAGTAAAGAATCATATTCGCTCTCTTCCCTAATAAATTTAGCTTGTTTCCCGTATATTTCTTTATTATTATCGAATTTTTCTATAATTGCTAAAGCATTATTTTTTAAATTTGGCAAAAAATATTCTATACAAATTGTTTTATCGTTATGAGAAAAAATGCCGTTTATATTCGAATCGAAAGAAAAAATTTTTAATTTGTTTATTATAGGTTCAATCGCTTTCAATTGTTTTTCACTCAATTTATTCTTTAATAATTCTTTACTATTCTTAAAATTGATTTTATCTTCTAATATTAATTTTAAAGCGTTAATATCGTATTCCATGATTTCGTATATATAATATATATCGTTTACGCCGTTAAGTTCTATACTTTTAGTTAGGCATTTCTCGAACAATGTTAAAAAATCGTTATATTTTATCAACCTTTTCGCAAGCAAAGAACACGACAACAAAAATATATTATAACTTGCAAAATTATTGCCTAATTTATAATTATCCAAATATTTATGATAGGTTTTTAAAATCGAATCAAAATCTTTTTTCAAATAAAATAAAATAGCCAAATTATTATAAATATAAAAAGGAGTTTTTTCTTTTAATTTCAAAATAATCTTATTATAATATTCTATAGCTTTGTCATAATCTTTAATATAAAAATAGGAGATAGCAAGTTTATTATAAATATCAAAATTATCTTTAATTTCCAAATTTGATAAATTAAAATATTCAATCGCTTTTTTGTAATTCTCCAAATTAAAATGCGCCAAAAATAAATTGTTATAAGCCTCGCCGTATTCTCCGTTTATTTCTGCCGCTTTTTCAAAATATTCCAACGACTCTTCGTATTCTAAATTCGAATAATAACATAAACCGATTAAATTATAAGCTTTATAAGAATCGCCGTTTTTTTCTATAACTTTTTTAAAACATTCTATAGCCTCGTAATAATAACCTTTGGAATAATAACAAAATCCCAATTTATAATAATCGGAAAAAGAATCTTTTGAAAATCTTCTAGCCTTATCGAAATACAAAGCCGCCTTATCGAAAACATTTTTATTAAAATAAATTAAAGCTAAATTATTATGAGCGCTCGAATATTTTGGATTAATGTCTATAGCTTTTGCAAAATATTTTATAGCGTTATCGTAATCTTTCAAATAAGAATAAATCGCCCCCAAAGTATTCGCTATTTTATAAGAATTGGAATTATATTGAAGCGCTTTCGTAAGAGATTCTATAGCCTTATCGTAATTGCCGATTTTATAATATGACATCCCAAGCATATCGTAAGCTTTAAATATTCTCGCGTCCAAACTTTTTGAATGTTCGAAAAACTCTATAGCCACATCGTAATTTTTATTTCTATAATAAAACAAAGCCAGATTATTATAAGCCTTGTCATATTTTGGATTTATCTCTATTGATTTATTAAAATATTCAATCGCTTTTTTATAATCGTTTTTTTTGTAATAGGTTATTCCAAGCAAATTATACGCGGAAGCCGAATTTGGAGTTATTTTTAATATTTCGTTGAAAGAGTTTATAGCCTTGTCATATTCACCTATTGCTTGATAGCTTATTCCTAGAAGATTATAAGCCTTGAAAGTTTTTATATCTACTTTTTTAGCTTCCTCAAAATATTTTATCGCCTCTTCGAATTCTTTTTTTTCTACACAAATCTGCCCTTTATACAAATTTGCCCTATAATTTTTAGGAACTTTTTTTAAAATATTATCCAAAATATCCAAAGTTTTGTCGTATTCTTCCTTATTTATTTTGTAAGAAACTTCGTTTAAAAGCGAATTAACATTATTATTCATAAAAAAGCCTTTTACATATTATAAAATATATCTATATTATGTCAACTAATTTTTTATAATT
>CAZUEE010000040.1:0-16548 GCA_964619175.1 uncultured Brachyspira sp.
TTTTTTTTTTTTTTTTTTTTTTTTTTTTTTTTTTTTTTTTTTTTTTTTTTTTTGAAAAATTAATATTTTATACAATAAACTTATAAAGTTTTAAAATAATTATAAAAATCAAACGATTTGACCAATTAAAGTATGATTTTTAATTTCGACTATTTCACAAAAATAAATATCTCCCATATTTAATTTTTTATTTTTATCTTCATCTTTTTTAACTAGAATTAATCGATTTTCTTTGCTTCTACATTGATAATGAATATTATCTTTTGCTATATCGTCAATCATAATTTCAGTTTTTTTGCCGATTTGTTTTTTAAGTAAATTTTGAGCTAGTATTCTCTGAAAATCAACCAATTCTCTCAATCTTTTAGCTCCTATTATTTCGTCGTATAAAACTTTTTTCTTAAAAGCAATCGAACCTTCTCTTTCGGAATATTTATATAAATAAGCCTCTTCAAAACCAATCTCTTCTAATAAATCCAAAGTCTCTTTATATTCTTCTTCTGTTTCGTCGGCATAACCTACTATTACATCGGTAGAAATCGGAAAGTCTTTTGCGTATTCCCGCAAATAAGAAATTTTTTTTATATATTCTTCTTTATCGTATTTTCTATTCATTAATTTTAAAATTCTATTCGAGCCGCTTTGAAAAGGCAAATGTATATGTTTTCCGACACTTTTTAGATTCCAAATCGCATCAGCCAAATTTTTATCGAAGTCTTTTGGATGTGATGTTAAAAATCTAATCCAAACTTTATTTTCTCCTATTGTTTCGTTGATTATTTTGTCTATCAAATAAAGCAAATCGGTAAAAGAAATTTCATCTTCTATATCGAGTCCGTAAGAATTGACATTTTGACCCAATAATGTTATCTCTTTCGCTCCGTCTTCTATTAATTTTTTTACTTCTTCGATTATCTCTCTCGATTTTCTGCTAACCATTTTTCCCCTCGTATGAGGCACTATACAATATGCGCACCAATTATTGCATCCATGCGATATCGGTAAAAAAGCCTTATGAGGTTTGTCTTTATCCACATAAGATTTATTGAAAATATAATTATCGTTAAATTTTTTTATGAATACTTCTTCGTCTTTCATGTAATCTAAAATATTCATTTCGTTATAAACATCGAATATTTTATCTGCGCCAAGATTTTTTAAAATGTCTTTGGAAGTTTGAGCCATACAACCCATTATTATTACTTTTGTATTTTTTTTATTTTTCTTTCTTTCGGCGTTAAAAAGTTTAACTCTTGAAAAAACTCTCTCTTCGGCATGGGCTCTAACGCTGCAAGTATTTATTATTATATTGTCCGCATTTTTATAATCTTCGGTTTGTATAAAGCCTTCTTGCATAAGAGAATTAATCAAACTATTTGAATCCGCCTTATTCATTTGACAGCCATAATTTTCCAAATAAAAATTTTTCATAATTTTATTTCTTTATTATTATAATTTATTTTTTTATTATTTCTTTTGCTTTTATTTTTTTTCATGAATTTTGATTTTATATCTTCGATTAATATTTCGGGAACTAAACCGTCTATAGGTCCGCCAAATTTAAGTATTTCTTTTATCAAAGAAGAACTTATATAATTATAATTTTCGGAAGTATTCAAAAATATCGTATCCATTTCGGGATATAATAATTTATTCATTTTCGCCATTTTTAATTCGTAATGCAAATCTTCGCTATCTCTTATTCCTCTTGCCAAAATTTTGATTCCATTATTTTTCATATATTCAGTAACGAGTCCGGATATAGTTACAATCTCTATAGAATCTTTACCCGCTATGACTTTTTCTATCATTTTTTTTCTCTCTTCCAAAGTAAAAGCTGGAGATTTTTCCAAATTAACCGCTATCGAAATATAAACTTTTTCAAAAATATTAGCCAAACGATAGAGAACATCCAAATGACCCAAAGAAAAAGGGTCGAAAGTTCCGGGAAATATTACTTTATTATTTTTACTTTTCATTAGCAAATATTATATATAGAATTAATATAATATCAATATAAAAAACGAGATATTTTTATAAATTTTTTAAATGCTATAAAAATCGTTAATGGTTTTTTCTATAACGTTATAATCTATATCTTTTATTGAAATTACGGGTTTAGGACTAGCCGAATAATTTCCTATTTTCTTTTCATATATAGTGACATCATACCATCCGCCATTTTTATATCCCGCTTTATGATACATTCCCACTCCCTTAAAACCCAAAGAAAGATGCATTTTTTCGCTTTTAACATTCGGCGAAGTAATCAAACTATAAACAGTTTTTACGCCTTGCAATTTTAATATTCCGATTAAAACAGCGCATAATTCTTTACCCAAACCTTGCGACACAAAAGCTCTGTCCAAATATACCGACATTTCGGCATTCCATTGATAAGCCGCTCTTTCCATATATTTATGAGCGTAAGCGTATCCGAAAATTTTTCCGTCTTTTTCGTAGACCAAATAAGGATACATTTCTATAATATTTTCGATTCTTTTTTCAAATTCCGATTTAGTAGGTAGAGTATATTCAAAAGTTATTGCGGTTTCTATATATTGAGAATAAATCTCAATCAATGAAGGGGCATCCGAAATTTTTGCAAATCTAATATTCATTTTTTTAATTATAATATATTTATTTTTATTTTCAAGTATAAATTATGAATCGTAATTTAAAATATTTTATCGACGTTTTTTAAAGTATATTCTACCGTTCGCCCCACTACTTCGATGGTTTTAATGTCAATTTTGTCAATAGTGTCTTCCAAAGTATGATGATATTTATAACCCATATCTATTATATCTATAAACGGAATTCTTTCAATTAAAAAAGGAATATGGTCGTCCGTTATGATTCCGTAATGTTCTTTAATAAAATAATCTTTATATCCCAAATCGTTTGCAAAATCCCAAATTTTTTCGTATATATTCGGATAATATGTATAGGCAAAACTTTCATATTTAAATTTAGCATTTGCGCTTCCAACCATATCGAGCAATATTCCGAATTTTATTTTTTCTTTTTTTATTTTCTCATTTTCTACTTTTTCTTTTTCTAAAATTTTATCATTAACGAACGCTATACTTCCCTGAATCCAATCCGTTTCTATTAAACCGTTTCCGTTATTATAAAATAAATTTCCATCATCTTCTAAATCGAATAAAATAAAACATACTCCGTAAGTCAATTTTATATTTTTAAGCGAATTCATAAGTTCAAGCAAAACTCCAGAACTGCTTGCGCCGTCATTTGCTCCGTCTATTGGTTTATTTCTATTTTCTTTTTTTTTATCTTTTTCTGCTACAGAACGGCTGTCATAATGGCTAGCCAAAATAATATATTCTTCGTTTTCGCCCTCTAAAAAAGCGTAAATATTCTCTCCCTTTCTACCTTCGATATAAGGAGCGTCAAAATTATGAGTAAAAACTTCGTATCCCATTGCTTTTATTTCTTCTTTAAAAAATATTCTTGTCTTTTTATGCGACTTACTTCCATAAATTCTCGGTCCAAAATCCGTTTGTTTTTTTATATAATTATATGCGTTTGTTGGATTAAAATAAAATTTATCGTTTATAGTTAAGCTTTTATAATTCGAAGCGTTTGCATCGTTGCATGAAATTGATAAAGTTAATAATATCGTTAAAAAAATATATTTCATAATCAAACCTTAATAAAATACTATGATAATTTATTTTTATTCTTATGTCCAGAACCTAGCGTATATTCCGCATGGAAGAATTAATTTTAAATCTTCTTTTACATTATCTTTTAAATTATTCTTTAAATTTTCTTTTGTATTTCCTATCGGTATTCCTATCTCTCCGCTTTCAAAAAATCCTTCATGTTTTATATTCGTTTGTAAAATATTTTTTAAAGATATATGAGAAAAACTCGCCGTATAACAATTAATTAAAAATAATATCGGTTCGTTGGATAAAAGTTTTACGCATTCTTTCACCAATTTCGTTAAACTAGTTTCTATTTGCCAAAGTTCGCCTTTAGGTCCTCTTCCGTAAACGGGAGGGTCCATTATAATAATATCGTATTTTCTTCCTCGCCTAATCTCTCTCAAAACGAATTGAATGACATCTTCTATAATAAATCTGACTTTTTTATCTTCGAGTTTATTTAATTCTATATTTCTTTTTGCATGTCTAACTATCTTTTTTGAAGCGTCCACATGCACAACCTCTTCGCATCCCGCATAAGCGCATGCAACGGTAGCGCCGCCCGTGTATGCAAACAAATTTAAAGCCTTTATTTCTTTATTTAAATTTTCTTTATTTTTTTCAAAATTATTTTTAGATTTCCTTTCTTTTATTTTATCGATTATAAATTGCCAATTAACCGCCTGTTCGGGGAAAAGTCCTATATGTTTGAAATTTGTAAATTCGATATAAAATGATAAATCTTGATATTTGATGATAAAATTTTCTTCAGGCTTATTTATATATTCCCAATAACCGCCGCCCTTATTTGAACGATGATATATGGCATCCAAATTTTCCCATTTGTCTTTTTGTTTAGCCCAAATAACCTGCGAGTCTGGTCGGGAGATTAAAAAATTTCCTATATTTTCTAATTTTTCGCCGTCTCCGCAATCTATTATTTTATAATCGCTCCATTTATCCGCTAAAAGCATATTTATATTTTATTTTTATCTTTGATTATAATAAGTGACATCGTTTCTGATAACTACTATATCTACTCTTCTATTTAAGGCTCTTCCGTCTGGTAAATCGTTAGAGGCTACTGGACGAGTGTCGGCATATCCCGCAACTGAATATTTATTTCTGTCTAATCGTCCCGTTTGGTCGCTATCGAACAATCTTTCCAAAACTACTATGGCTCTTGCTGTAGAAAGTCCCCAATTGTTTCCAAATTGCCTTTCAAGTTCTCCGCCCGGTCTTATGATTCCAGAATCGGTATGTCCTTCTATTCTTATATCGTTTGGCAAAGAGCTTAATATAGATGCAAGTTTAATAAAAGTTTCCGTATTATTTTGATTTTCTACCAAATTAGTTCTTCCCGATTCAAAATATTGGTCGGCGCCAAGCGTAATAACGAATCCTCTCTCATCTTCGGTAACTCTTATTTTTCGACTCTTTATCTCCGACTCTAAAACGGAAGTTGCCCTGTCTATACTTCTGCCCATAGAAAAACCTCTCTCCGAGCTTGGCAAAGTGTCGGCGCTCGCTCCGCCGTATATTAAAGAGCTTTGAGATAGAGTGGCTCCTCCATCCATAACTCCGAAAGAACCTTGAAACGCCGTGGCTATAAGTTGCATAGCGGAACTTTGAGATAAAGATGCTTCCATAGACGCAAGCAACATAACGAAAAATGTCAAAACCAAAGTTACGAAATCTCCGTATGTTTGAAGCCATAATGGAGCGGAAGGAGGCGGAATTTGAGCTTTATCGCCCGCTTTTCTAGCTTTTTTACCAAATTTAATAGTAGCCATTATAAATCCTTAAATTCTTTCCTTAAAATATTTTTCTATAATATTTTATCTATCTCCAACCTGTTCATTAACTTTTTGTCTTTGCGCAGGAGCTAGGAAAGACACCAATTTATCTTTAACTATTCTTGGGTTATCTCCAGCCTGTATCGACAATATTCCCTCTATCATAATGCTTTTTATCGTAGTTTCAGTAGCATGTCTTGCGGAAAGTCTGCCCGCTATAGGCAATGCAAAACCGTTTGCCAAAACCGAACCGTAATAAGTTGTGATAAGAGCTACAGCCATACCAGAACCGATTGCTTCTGTTCCTCCGCCACCGCCTAAACTTCTAAGCATTATAACCAAACCTATAAGCGTTCCTATCATACCCCAAGCTGGAAATAATGAAGCGGCGTCGTTAAATACTTTTGTAACCGTGTCATGTCTCGCTTCTATATTGTCTATTTCCGTATTCAATATATTTTTTACAAGTTCAGGGTCGGTTCCGTCAACCACCAATTGCATGCCCTTTTTTAAGAAAGGGTCTGTAACTTCTTGTATATCGTCTTCCAATACCAATAAACCTTCTCTTCTTGCTTTTTCGGAAAAACTTATAAGGGTTATTATCATTTGAGCTTCGTCATATTGAGGTTTCTTAAAAAGAATTAAAACCGCTTTATAACATCCGACTATAGTAGAAAAATCGTTAGCCATTACAAGCGAGTTAAGTCCTCCTAATCCCGTAACAATCACGGATGCAAAGTCCGCCATGTGAGCTATGCTACCGCCCCCTGAAATAATACCAAATAAATTAACTATTATTGGAACCACAAGGCATATAGGCACAAAAATATCCATATTTTACTCTCTAAAAATTATTTGTTTTTAATAAAACTTTATAAAAAATTATTATTATAAAAATTAAATTCTAAAATTTAATTTTATTCTTCATTTCCATAAAAAGACGGCTTTTTAACGCTATCTTCGTTTACGATTCTTTTTCTATATTCTATTATTCTATTTAATACCGTTTCAAAACTGTCTTTTGTAACTACCTTTCTTCCCGAAAGCATAGTTATAACCAAATCGGGCGTTTCTTCCATAAACTCTATTTGATGCGGATTAACATATAAAATCGTTTTATCAAATCTCGTTATATGTATCATTTAAAAACTCCCGATTCATTATACTATAAAATAATAAATATGTCTATTTATTATTTATTCTTCGAAATCATTTATCTTTTAAGCGCTATAACTTCTTGCAGCATTTGGTCTGCGGTAGTTATAGTTCTAGCATTGGATTGAAAACCTCTTTGAGTTACTATCATATCCGTAAATTGCTCGCTTAAATCTACATTTGACATCTCTAAAGTTCCCGCTTTAATAGTGCCTCTACCTTCGGCAGCGGCTGGTCCTATATTCGCAGGTCCAGAGTTATTGCTTTCTGTAAATAAAGTATCTCCCGCTTTTTCTAATCCTCCCGCGTTATTGAATTTAGCCAATGCCACTTGTCCTAAAGTTTTTCTGTTTCCGTTGGTAAATACTCCCGTTATCTGTCCGCTATCGTCTATACTGAATCCTTCAAGCATTCCCATAGTGTATCCGTCTTGTTCAATAGCTTTCGTAGTAGAAGGAGATTCAAATTGAGTAATACCGTTGAACAAACCCACTTCTCCCATAGTTAAATTAATGGTTTGTTCGACTTCGCCTTCCGTTCCTTGATAGGTAAAAGAAACATTTGGCATTAAAATTCCTTCCTCTTGAGTTTGTCCTCCGTCGCTTACGGATATTAAAGAACCAGCATCGTTAAATACCAATTGAAAAGTATTGTTTCCTCCTCCTTGAACCGGCTCTCCCGCCGACACGCTTACGCTTCCTTCTGTCGCTTCGGGAATTTCTATAACCATATCCCATCTATTGATATCGGTTCTATTGAAAGTCGCCCTTAATTGACGAGGTATTCCCGTAGAGTCGTAAACCGTTATATCGGCTTGATGATAATCGGAATTCTTTTGTAAATTACAGAAAAAAGCCGTATTTTCGGTGGCTCTTGCAGGGTCTTTAGAACCTACCGGAATAATTAAATCTTCGATTCCAGCGGCTGTATTTATTATCATCTCTCCCGTTTCGTTCATTTGAGCATTCCAACCCTGAACTTTATAACCGTTTGATGGATTGACAAAATAACCGTCTTTATCCAAAGAAAAAGCTCCGTTTCTCGTATAAAAAGAATTATTTCCTCTCTTTTCGATAAAAAATCCCTCTCCTTGAATCGCTAAATCAGTATTTACTCCCGTAACTTGCAAAGCTCCTTGAGTATGAATCGTGTCGATAGTGGCGACCATCATACCTAATCCCACCTGTTGAGGATTGATACCGCCTCTATCTTCCTGCGGTTTAGCAGCTCCACTTATAGATTGGCTTATCATATCCTTAAAAGTAACTCTTCCTCTTTTGAATCCGTAAGTATTAACATTTGCTATATTATTTCCAACTACATCCATTCGAGTTTGATGATTTTGTAAACCAGACACGCCGGCAAATAATGAACGCATCATAAGGCGTATTCCTCCAAAAATTTTAATATTTCTTATAAAATATTTTCGGTATAATTAAAAATTGCTTAATATTTTTTATACGATTATTAATAATTTTAATTGATTTTTATAAAATTTTATTATATGCTATTTTTATTATATTCGAATAATGGATTTTTTATTTTAAAGGAGTATTATTTTGAAAGTCATTATACCCGCAGCTGGAGAAGGCACAAGATTAAGACCGCATACTAATACTAAACCAAAACCGATATTGCCTATAGCGGGTTCTACAATTATAGATTTTATAATGGAAGATATATCTTTAATACCCGATTTGGAAGAGGTTATTTTTATAGTCGGATATTTAAAAGAACAAATGATAGAATATTTAACTTCAAAATATAAAAATATAAAACTTTCATTCGTAGTTCAAAAAGAATATAAAGGCTTGGCGCATGCTGTTTCTTTGACGAGAGAATATATTAACGATAACGATAAAATTTTTATTATATTGGGAGATACAATTTTTAAATTAAATTTAATCGATGTTGTTAGTAAAAACGAAAATTCTTTGGGAGTATGCGAAGTCGATAACCCGAGCAGATTTGGAGTTGCAATTTTAAACGACAACGGAACGATAAAAAAATTAGTGGAAAAACCTAAAGAAGCCATAAGCAATTTGGCTTTAACGGGTTTATATCATATAGTCAATTCAAAAGATTTGTTCGAGGCTATAGATTACATAATAAAAAACGAAATTAAAACAAAAAACGAATATCAATTAACGGATGCTTTGGAATATATGATAGAAAGAAGAATAATATTTAAAACTTTTAAACTAGATGGATGGTTCGATTGCGGCGAAAAATCCACTATGATTGAAACTAACAGACTTATAATAAAACATAAAATATTAAGCGATAATATTAAAGACTCGGCTATAGTTCCTCCCGTATTTATAGACAAGGATGTTAAAATAGAAAGCTCCGTAATAGGTCCTTATGTTCATATTGGTAAAGATTCTAAAATAGAAAACTCGATACTCAAAAATTGCATTATGTTTGAAGAGGTAAATATATCGAATGTTTTAATGGATGATTGCATCGTATCCGAAAAAGCGAAATATAAAGGAAAAACAAATTCTATGGATATAGGCGCTTCGATAACCATAGAACAAAATTAATTATAAATAAATAATATCTCTAATAAATTTTTCGTATTCTTATCACAATTTCGTTTCCGGTATTTTCCTATATTTTCCGCTATTTACTTCAGTTAATATTGGTTAATAAATATCCGTTAATAATAAAGAAATCCCATAACCATAAATTGCAATAAACCTATAAATAAACATATAAAAGTGTCCATTAAAAGTAAAGAGTTTGGAAAATTTGTCCATATTATAGAAAATCTGAATTTTTCGACAATTATAAAAGTAAAATACAATAAAAAAGATATTAAAACTTTTTGATTTAAACTTAAAGGAATAAAATAACAAAAAAGCATAAAATATAAAGAGATAATTAAACTTTGAATAAAAGAAAATATTTCCGAATAATAAACCATTTTTATTCTGCTATTCCAATTTTTCACTCCGGGCAACATTTCTCTCATATAAAGAAATTGTTTTATTACATAAAACGCTATCAATAATCTTGAGGCTAAAAATCTGATTATATAAACCGCCAAAACAAGTTTACAATATTTAATTAATATTTCTTCCATAAATAGTTAATCGTTTTAAATTAATTAAAAATTATATAAATACCATTCGTCGCAATTCTTACAAAAATCTAATCTATCAAAAACATTGTCTGTATAATAATTTTCAAATAATTTCCATATATTTTCTAAATCGTTTTCGTATATCGAAGATATTTTTTTCTCTCTTTTTATATCGTATCTGCAAATATAAACATCGCCGTAAGAGTCTATAAACAAATCTCTCGCCAAATGCCAACATCCCGTTTTTATCAAAGGCGACATATCCCCTACTCTATTATCTTCCACGATTCCTCTATAGGTATAATATTTTTGCATTATTATTTCCACTTTATACTTTTCGAAATATTTATAAAAAGAAGTCAAATAATCGAAATTAATTTTTTGTTTGGTTATTTGCAAATAAGTATTTTTAGGCTCTCTAATCAAATAATAATCTATATTCGACAAAATAGTTTTAATATCGCCTCTGTCGTATATTTTATTATAAATATTTTCATCTATCGCATCCAGATGAATTATAACAAAAAGATTATCTCTATCGTTTTGTAAATCGAGCAATTTTTTAGCCTTATCACTATTAAGTAAAAAAGCGTTCGTTTCCAAATAAATATTTGCTTTTTTATATTTAGTTGCGTAATCTAAAATATCAAAAATTTCTTCGTTAATCAAAGGTTCAAAAAAACTTCCTATAGACAAATGAAAATCTTCGCAAAAATTGACCAATTTGTCAAATATATTTTTAAAATTGTTAAAAGTTATATTTTTTTCTTCTTTAGACAATTCCTTATTCAAACTTTCGCATGAAAACAAATTTTTATTTATAATATTTTGTCTATTGTTTATATCAATTTCTATATACGCGGGCAAAGTTCTTCTTATAACGGGATTCTCTTTAATAGCTTTTACAATTTCATCATAATTTTTATAATCGATAAGTTTCGATATTAAAATAGAATTTCTTTTACAATCTGCAAACAAATACAATCTATAATATCGCATATCGTATTCTGAAACCAATATCTCTATTTCAAAAAAATTCGGGTCTATAAACACTATATCCCTTATTGCGTTTTCCGAGATTTTAATATCTTTATTTTTTATCATACCAAATAATCTTTCAAACGCGTTTCGCCTTATTATAAAAGGAACTATTCCCAAGGGATAATTTTCACCATAACTGAAATAGGCGATATTTTCTTCATGTATTTTAGCAAGTTTTATAGTTTCTTCTACGCTAAAAAGAGGCATATTGCATGAAATATAAATTATATTGTCGTATCCTTCACTTTCTTCATATATATTATTTAAATAATTTTCTATTGTTTTAATATTAATATTTTCAATATATTTAAAATCGCAACTTAAATAGTTTTTAAGAGATTCTATTTTATGCAAAAATTTACTTTCAAATTCTTTCGAATATTCGTTTGAAAAATAATTGTCGATTAATATTAAAAAATTCATTTATTAAACCTCTATTAAACTTCGATTAAGATTTTTAAATTAATCCGAATATGAAGCGAGCGTATCTTCCTGCTCTTTTTTAAATAATGCATCCGTTATTTCTGTTATCTCTCCGTCCATAAATCTATCCAATTTATATAACGTGAAATTTATTCTATGGTCGGTTACTCTGTTTTGAGGAAAATTATAAGTTCTTATCCTTTCGCTTCTGTCCCCAGAACCTATCTGCTCTCTTCTCTCCTTCGATTCTTTCGCATGTCTCTCTGCTTCCTCTTTTTCGTATATTCTAGCTCTTAAAACTTTCAAAGCTTTAGCCTTATTTTTATGCTGACTTTTTTCATCCTGACATTGAACGACTATTCCCGTAGGCAAATGCGTGATTCTAACGGCGCTATCTGTGGTATTGACGGATTGTCCGCCGGGTCCGCTCGAACGAAATATATCGACTCTTATATCCTCGTCCTTAATTATAACATCGCTTTCCATAGCTTCTGGCATAACGGCTACGGTTGATGCCGAAGTATGTATTCTGCCTCCGGATTCGGTTGCGGGTATTCTCTGCACTCTATGAGTCCCGCTTTCAAATTTTAAACTTCTATAAGCGTCTTTTCCCGAAACTGAAAATATTACTTCTTTATAGCCTCCAAGTTCGGTCGGACTAGTGTCTATTATTTCCATTTTTAAATTCGTTCTCTCAATAAAACGGCTATACATTCTAAATAAATCTCCGACAAACAAAGCCGATTCTTCTCCGCCCGTTCCGACTCTTATTTCTATTATTATATTTTTTCCTTCGTTTTTATCTTTAGGCAAAAGCAATAATCTCAAATCTGAAATAATATTTTCTTTTTTTTTATTAAGTTCTTCCGATTCGATTAAAGCCATTTCCTTAAGCTCTTTGTCGGTATCGGAATTTTTTATCATCTCTTCCAAATCTTTAGACTGTTTTAAAACCTCTTTTAACTTTCTATATTCAAAAACTATATCTTCCATTTCTGATTTTTTTTTCATGAGTTCTTGAATAACTCTATTATCTTTTATATTTCCATCATTTAATTTATTTACTATATCGTTATAACTATTTTCAACGAGCGACAATTTATCGATAATTGACATAAATTTATATTTTCTCCAAATAATAAATTATTATATACGATTAATGATAATTATCAAGACAAAAGATTTAATCTAAATTTTTATATTTATAATTTATTTCAATTTTTTTAAAATTATTTTTAAATTTTATTTTAAATCTATATTGATATTGGTAAAACTATTTTCTTCCATAAAAATATTTAATTTTGCGCTTTTCTCATAAAATTTAATATTGCCGTATATATCCTTTTTTAAATATTTTATAAAATCAAAAAAATACGGCAAATTTAAATTTTTAAAATCGAAAAAATCTTTATTAAGGTAAAAAGAAATATCGGGATTATAGTCAAAAGAAATTTTATTTAAAATATAAACATCTTTTAAAGTGTTTGTTTTCGAACTTAAAAAATAAATCATCTTTTTTAAATTTATATAATTCTTCGTTATTATTAAAAGTCCTTCATAAAACGTCAAATATAAAAAATGTCTGTCGTTTTCTATAATAAAAAATTCCGTATCGTCATAATTAATTTTACGGACATTATATTTTATTCCGTTTATATTTAATTCTTTTATCTGCGAAAAATCAAAAAAATTATTTGCAAATAAAGTAATTAATTTTCCCGTATCCAAAAAATAAAAAGACTCAAAATCTCCCAAATTATTATTATATTGCCAAAGTAAAATAGACGAATTTCTTTTTGTCAAAACAAAAAATATTATTTTATTTAACAAATTAGAATCGTTTTTAAAATTATTAAAAATTTCCGAAACTATCGGAGTTCGCATTTCGTTAGAAAATTTTAATAAACTATCGTTCAAATTTTTTACGCTAATATACGCTATACTGTCTTTCGGCATTTTTACTTTATGCATATATTTTTTATGCAAACCATAAGGGTAAAAACCGTATATAAAAATATAAGATATTATAATCGTAAATATTAAAAGCGATATAATTAAAAATTTTATTTGTCTACGTCTTTTTATGCTTATCATAAATTTTTCCGATTTTACGAATATTATATAATCGAATATTATCTAAAAATTTATTTAATATAGGAATAAAAAAATCTTCTTATTTCCAAAGTGTCTACGAATACATCCTTTAGTTTAGGATTTCGCATAGAAGACGCCGTATAATGATATAAAGGAATTAAAGCCATATCCTCGCCTATAAGCATATCTTCCGCCTTATGCATATTAGCCATTCTTATATTATTATCCATAGTCGACTGAGCTTCCAAAATAAGTTTGTCATAATTAACATTGCTGTATCCAACCCTATTGCCTACTCCGTTAATCATAAATAATTGAAGAAAAGTCATCGGGTCCAAATAATCCCCTATCCAATCGGCTCTGCATACTACATAATGTTTAGTTTGTCTATTTTTTTGAAATACCGCCCAATCCTCTTGCATTATAATCATATCAATATTTAAATTTTCTTTCCACATTTGTTGAACCGCTTCGGCTATAAGGACTCCGGAACCGGGATTAGTTTTAAACTCCAGCACGGGAAAATTAGCTCCGTTTGGGTATCCCGATTGAGACAAAAGTTTTTTCGCTTCTTCTATATTGTTTTTATAATCTTCTTTACCTGCGCTAAAATATTTTATTCCATTTTCTCTAAAATCTCCGTCTATATCTTTAAGCCCATAAGGGACGAAAGCCACCGCGGGTTTTTCGCCTCCTTTAGTAATATTTTCAACTATATAGTTTCTGTCTATTGCAAGAGATAAAGCTCTGCGAACTCTTTTATCTTTCAAAACGAAATTAGTATTATTTAAAGCGTAATAAGAAGTTCCAAGCGAAGGCGTGGACACCAAATATCCTTCCTCTCTTAAAGCGTCTATATCGTTATTTGGAATTCTCGAAGAATAATGCAAAGAACCTTCTTTTAAAGCAGCATAAGCCGTCGCCACATCGGAAAACATAATAAAATCTATTCTATTTGCTTTTAAAGAATTTTTATTCCAATAATTGTCGTTTATTTCCAAAGATATAATTTCGTCTGGTTTTCTTTCTATCATTTTATAAGGACCGTTTCCTATATAAGTATCGTAAGAAAAAGTCCAATTATCGTTTCCTTCCACGAATTCTTTACGAAGAGGCGAAAATATAGGAACGGATGCAAGCTCCAAAAAATAAGCCGTAGGTTTTTCAAATCTTATAATAAGAGTTTTATCGTCTATGGCTTCTATTCCCAATTCTTCTATATTTAATTCTCCAGCCATTACTTTATCGGCGTTTTTTATCGGAGAAATTAAAAAACTATAAGACGATGCCGTTTTTGGATTTGCCAATCTTCTAAAAGAATAAACGAATTCATCCGCTACAACGGGTTTTCCATCGCTCCATTTTGCATTATCTCTCAAATGAAATATTATAGTCAAACCATCTTCCGATATTTCCCAACTTTTAGCCACTCCGCCTACTATATTATTATTTTTGTCTTTTGTGGTAAGTCCTTCGAATATATGAACAGCATAAATCATACTGTCTATCGCCGACAAAAAAGAAGGGTCTATACTTTGAGGCTCTGCGCCTACGCTTACTCTTATTATATCGTTAGATTCTTTTATCGAACAAGAAAATAATGCGAATGTTAAAAATAAAAATAATATTTTCTTCATAATGGCTACTCCGATTGCATAGTTTTTAATATTTATTAAAGTTATATCAAAAGAGTAAATATTTGTCAATAAATTAAAAAAATTTTTACTTAAAATATTATTAAAAAATATTATTAAAATTAAAAACATTATATTGACAATAAATTATAAAATGTTAGAATATATTAACATTTTAACCGTTTATAAATTATTAATTTTATTTTAAATTTTATTTAAGGATAAATTTTTTATGGAAAAAATTATAATATTAATCGTAATAGGAATTATCTCTATAATTGCTATTATAAATTATATAAAAAGAATGAAATCTGGAAGCTGCTGTTCGGGAGAGGGAACTTTAAATACCGAAAAAGTAAAGGTAAAAGATAAAAATAAAAGTCATTATCCATACAAAAAAATTTTAAATATCGGAGGAATGACTTGCACGCATTGCGCTAAAACTATAGAAAATAATCTTAATAAAATAAATAATGTTTATGCAAAAGTAGACTTCGATAAAGAGGAAGCGACAATTTTAATGAAAGAAAAATTGAACGATAAACTATTAGAAAATGCCGTAAAAGATTCGGGATATAGATATTATATAAAAGATTAAAATTAAAGATTAAAATTCTTCTATTTTTTTCGTTATAAAATTTATTATATTTTCTTTCGATATTTTAACGGGAGAATTTTCTTTTTCAAAATAAATAAAATTTCCATCTCCTGTTCCTGCAACTCCAAAATCCGCATGCCTCGCCTCGCCCGGTCCATTAACCACGCAACCCATAATGGCTATGGTAATATTTTTTTTTATATTCTGAACATGTTTTTCAATATGGCTTGCAACATCTTCAACTTCAACCTGACATCTTCCGCAAGTAGGACAGGATATTATTTCTACCGAAGGTTCTTTTCTTAAACCCAAAAATTTTAAAAGCATTTTTCCAGCCATAATCTCTTCTACAGGATTTCCCGTTATAGAATATCTTATAGTATCTCCTATATCGTTCATTAAAAGATAGGATAACGCGCTTGTGCTTTTTATCAAAGAGCTTCTTAAAGTTCCCGCTTCTGTAACTCCCAAATGAATTGGATAATCGTATTTTTTTCTAAATAAAATATTCGCGTCTATAGTGGTTTTTATATCCGAAGATTTTAAAGAAACTTTTATATTCGTAAAATTTAAATCTTCCATTAATTTTATATGTTCTCCCGCGCTTTCAACCATGTTTTGTGGGCTAACTTCTTTATAAACGGCTCTGTCCAAACTTCCGCCATTAACTCCAACTCTTATAGTTAGATTTCTTGCCTTAGCTTCTTTTATAACTTCTTTAACTTTATCCTTATCTTTAATATTTCCCGGATTAAGTCTTAAAGCGTCTATTCCGTTTTTCATGCTTTCCAAAGCGAGTCTATAATCAAAATGAATATCTGCTATCAAAGGAATTTTCGTTTGAGATTTTATTTCTTTTATAGATTCTGCAGCTTCTTTGTCTAAAACTGCAAGTCTGACAATATCCGCTCCCGCCTCTTCGAGCGATTTTATTTGATTTACGGTGGATTTTACATCTCTCGTGTCGGTATTCGTCATCGATTGAATGCTTATAGGATTTCCGCCACCTATTAAAATATTTCCTACTTTAACAATTTTTGTTTTA
>CAZUEE010000041.1:0-1841 GCA_964619175.1 uncultured Brachyspira sp.
CGGGATGTAAGGAGAGATTAATAGCCGTTTATTAGAGATTAATTTTATTTTTTATTGGAAATAGTTTTTCTAATTCTATCAATATTCTAATTTTTGTTTTATTATCTTTATCTTCTTTAATAATTTTTTCCAACGAAGAAGGTTTTGGTATTTTTTCTTTATCTTCAATCATTCCTTTAATATGCATTTGTAAAGCTATCTTTCCATTTTTTATAGTCTCTTCTAAAGTTTTTCCCGCACTTACGCATCCCGGAAAATCGTAAAACAATATATTATAGCCGGATTTCGATTTTACTATGTCGGATATATAAACGTGAACTTTTCCATATTTATTCATAATTAATTTTCCTTGATTTTATAAATCTAATTTTGCCTGTATAAAAATGCTTTTTAAAGTCTTTTTAGTTAAATCATGATTGCCATGATACGGGACTGTAACTCTGCCTCTTTTTACGGGATGTTTAAATTGCAAATGTCCGTTTCCCGATTTTATTCTAATCCATCCGTCTTTTTCTAAAATTCTTATAATCTCCTTTGCTTTCATATAAACCTTAAAAATCATATAATATGCAAATTATATACAAATAAAAATTATTGTCAATTTATACATTTTATTTAATCTATTAATATTTTTAAGTTATAACTTTAATAGGAAGCAATTTTTCCAATTCGGTTTTCGACACTTGCGTATTTCCGCTAATAAGTCTCATTACTTTGATATTAACTTCGTCATTTAATGCGTTATAAATATCTTCCAAAGAATAATTAGGATTTGCATTATTTAAAGGATAAATAACATTTACATGATTCTCGCATACGAATTCTTTTTCGTTTACTATAGCCGACTTTATATTTATATCTTTTGAAGAGCCTGTTATTCTGTTTACCACTATTACCCTATTTTTTATTATCAATTCTTTTGGAATATCTTTTATATATTGAGGTTTATCTTTAGACTTTATTTTTCCCGCCGATTTATTCGAAATAATAATTTTTCCGAAGGCTATATTAGAAGACCATATTAAAAGAGTGGAATTATTTTTATCGTTTGTTAATTTTTCTTTATGTTCGTTCCAAACTATAGCGCCCGTTTTTACCGCATAACCTATATCTTTTAAGCAAACGGTATTTTTATAAGCGTTATTCAAAAATTTTTTATCTTCCGTAAATATCGTAATTCCGTTTTTTTTAAATATATATTTTGACGATTTTTTAAAATTAGTTTTTTTTAATATTATAACCATAACTTTTTGATTTGCCGCATGAAAATTATCTACTCCGTCTATTATATGCAAATATTCCAAACTTGAATTTTCAATTATATATTCTCTGAGTTTTGAAAAATAAGCGCCGTTATTCATCGAAGGAGGTACTACATAAGCCAAATAACCTCCGTCTTTAAGTAGCTGCAAACCGATTTTTATAAATAACGAAAATATATTTACTCTCCCTTTAATTATATCTAAATGTTTTTCTTTAAGTTTTTCGTTTAATTTAATTTCAAAATAAGGCGGATTTCCGATAACATAATCGTATTTCTTTTTATCTACATCTATATTCAAAGTATTTAAATTTTTTATATTTGAATTTTTTATAAGTTTTGAGGCTATATTCGACAAATTTTTATCTATTTCAAAACCGTTAAGATTTGGACTATTAAAATATTTTTGACAAGAAAGCAAAAACTCTCCGCTCCCACATGATGGGTCGAGTATATCGGCGTTTTCTTTTTTCGGCAATTTTGAAATTAGAAGTTCTCTTATAGATTTTGGCGTAAAATATTGCCCGAATTTTTTTCTTTTTTTTATATCGATATTATTCAAATAATACAAACTTTCTTT
>CAZUEE010000041.1:1941-16500 GCA_964619175.1 uncultured Brachyspira sp.
AATTAAAAATTTTGCAATATTTTAACTTTGCTAATTATTGAAAATATTTTAATTATATATTATAATATCAAATTAGTAAGCAATTTTCGATTAAACAACAATGAAAAAAATAAATATTCTCGTATTAGTATTGACCATATTATCTTGCAAAACTTTGAATATAATTATTCCTAGCGATATTCAAAGAAATCTTGCAAAAAGTATGGACGAAGACAGAAGTAATAACCCTGTATACAGAGAGTTTAGGGCGGCTTGGTTTTCTACCGTTGCAAATATCGATTTTCCTATAAAAAACGGAAGCGAAGAGGAACAGAAAAATCTTATAATAAAACATTTGGATACTTTATATCAAAATAATTTTAACGCGGTATTTGTTCAAGTGAAACCTGACGCGGGAGTAATTTTTAATTCTAAAATAAATCCTACTACGCGATATTTTTTCGGAAGCGCATCCACCAACGAAAAAGACGATTACCCTTTTGAAACCGATATGCTTGAGTATATAATCGAAGAAGCGCATAAAAGAAATATCGAAGTTCATGCATGGTTTAATCCTTATAGAATTTCGCTTACTTATAATCCTAATAAAAATTACAAAGAGCAATTTTCAAAAAAGAATTTTATTCATACTTATATTTCAAATAATTTAAAACCCGTTTATTGGTTTGATAAGAGATTATATTTGGACCCGGGAGAGCCTATAAGCGAAAAATATATAATAGATTCGGTTATAGAAGTAGTTGAAAATTACGATGTGGACGGAATACATTTTGACGATTATTTTTATCAAAACGCCATCAAAGGAAAAACTTATAAAGATTGGAACGATAAAATAAGCGCCTCGAAATACGCCAAAAAGTTAGGATACGATATTAGAAATATTTCCTATGACGATTACGGAATTAACGGCTTATACGCTTGGAGACGAAACAATATAAACAATTTGGTAAGCAAATTATATAAAGAAATAAAGGCAAGAAAACCTTATGTTAAATGGACTATCTCTCCTGCGGGAGTATGGAGAAATAAAAATAAATTATCGGAATATAAGGGAGTGGAATACGGAAGCGATACGAAATCTTATAATCCAAATTTCGACGCCTTGCATGCAGATGTTCTTTTATGGATGTTAAACGGAGAGAAAACGGAATCTTTAAAAAACGCCACCGAAAAAGACGGAATAAATAAAATGTATGTCGATGCGATTATTCCTCAAATTTATTGGAGTTCAAAACATAGATTAGTTCCTTTCGACAGTATAGTTAATTGGTGGATTGACGAAGCGAAAAAATCCAAAAACGAAAAATTAGCCGATTTATATATAGGGCATGCGCTATACAGAATGGGAAGTTCTACCAATATAGAACCTTGGCAAAATATAGATTTATTATCCGAACAAATAGATTATATAAGAAAAGAGGGAAAAGGATATATAAAAGGCTCTTCTTTTTTTACATTGCATAATATGTATAAAAACGATATTAATACCGGAGATTTCGGAAGCAACGCCATAAAATATATAAAAGAAAAGAATTATCTATTTAAAGCTATAGTTCCGACTATGAATACGATGAAAGATTTGAAAGAACCTCCTTTAAAACCAGAAAATCCAAAAATGAAAAAATATTTTAATTCTATAGAAATAAGTTTTACCGACCCAAACGAATATAAATTGGATAATTATTCCCATCCGAAACAAGGAACATCCGTTTATTATGCGATTTACAGAAAAGAAATAAACGGCTATGATATAGAATTAATCGATAAAATCAGAAGAACGAATTATAACGAAAATGCAAAAATAATTTACAAAGATAAAACGGCTAATAAAAAATCGAATTATATATATTATATAACCGCTTTAGATAGAATACATAATGAAAGCGATTATTTGGAAATTGGTTCATAATTATGACTACAACCATTTTCTTAAAGAATCTCTCATATATTTAGCAATGTCCATATTATAAATATTGTTTAATAATTCCAAATCAAAATTCTCATAATCTCCAAAATATGCAATCTCGCCTTTATTTAAAAGCAATATTTTATTTGCAAAATTAAAAACATTATTAATATCATGCATCACGGCTACGATACATCTAAAATCTACGCTCGCCCATTCTTTCAAATTATTAATAAGTTCAATTTGACTATTTAAATCCAAATGATTGGCTGGCTCATCCATAAATATAATTCTTGGACTTTGAGCGAAAACTCTCGCCAAAAAAACTTTTTGCATCTCTCCTCCCGAAAGTTCTTTTATAGATTTGTCTTTCAAATTAATTATTTTTACTTTCTCCAAACATTTAAGTACCATATCTTTGTCTTTTTTATCGGGGATAGAAAAAATTTTATCTTTAAAACTCGCGTATCTTCCGAGCATAACCGTATCGAAAACCGTATAATCAAAATATATTTCAGACATTTGACTCATAAAAGCAGCCGTTTTGTAAACTTCGATATCTTTTATATTTTTATTATCGATGAATATAGAGCCTTGAAAATTCAAAATATTGCATAAAGATTTTAATAAAGTCGTTTTCCCCGAACCGTTAGGACCTATGATGCATAATCTATCATGTTCGAATAATTTAAACGATATATCTTTTAGAATCTTTTTACTTCTGTAAGAAAAATTTAATTTGTTTACTTCGATTATAGTTTTCATTTATTATTTCCCGTTATCTATATTTATTTTCATTATTAATAAAAAAAACATATAAGAAAAAAGGCGCTCCTATCAACGCCGTTACTATCCCTATCGGAATATTCGCTCCTTTGACAATAATCCTTGAAAATATATCGGAAATGTTGAGCAATATTCCTCCAAAAAGAGCGGAGATTGGCAAGACTACAATATGTTTTGCTCCGAATATTTTTCTTGCAATATGTGGAGATATCAAATCGACAAAACCTATTATTCCTACAAAAGAAACTAAAATCGCCGTTATAAAAGAAGATACTACTATAAAAAATATCCTCCAATTTTTAGAGTTCACTCCCAAAGATAAACTTGTGGTATCTCCAAAAGTCATTATGTCTAAAATCGCCGAATGTTTCATTAAAACGAATAGAAAAATTATAGAAATTAAAATTATAATAAAAATATCCAAAAAATTTTTTAAATATAAATTTCCTAATTGCCATAATATTATTTGATTTGAATATTTCGGAAATATGTAAATAAAAAAACTCATAAGAGAATAGAGAAACAAAGATATTACTATTCCTGCAAGAATGATAGAATTATCGTTCATGTATTTGTCTATTTTTTTTGATATAAATAAAATAAATATTACGGTTATAAAAGCGAGTAAAATAGACATTGCCGTAAACATATATCGATTAAAATTAATTCCCGTAATTATTAATAAAGAAGCTCCAAGTCCCGCTCCAGACGATATTCCCAAATTATAAACAGACGCCAAAGGATTTCTTAATATTGACTGTATAACAGCTCCCGTTAAAGATAAAGAAGCGCCTACAAAAAAAGCTAAAATCGAACGAGGCAATCTTATATTAAAAATAATGTCGGCGTTTATTTTACTTTCGATTAAATTTGGAGAAAATATTTTATATATAAATATAGTCGTTATTTCTTTAGGCGATATAAAAACATTTCCTATGCATACGGATAATACGATTGAAGTTAAAACCAATATAAAAATCATTATTATTTTTTTTATCATAAATAATAAATCCTAATCGTTGAATACTTCGTCATATTCGTTATCGTAAATCGACTTTGCCATAAAAAATAAAGCATGTATAATATTATGATTCGGCAACATACTAGAAGGAATAAAATATACTTCTTTATTTTTAACGGCTTCTATATTCTGCCAACCTTTGCGATTAAGTATTTCGTTTACGGGATTATCGATATAATCTACGCTCGTAAATATAATATCGGGATTTGCAGATAATACGCTCTCTTCGGAAATTGCAATCCAAGAATTTCTACTATCAAAAATATTATAAGCGCCTATAATATTTATCATATCGTCCAGATAAACATTCGTTCCAAAACTATATAGATTCGGCATAGTTCCTATTTCGAAATAAACAGATTTTTTATCTTTTGTTTTGCTATTTATTTTATCTATCGCCGATTTAATTTTTTCTATATTAGTTTTCATTTCAGAAATTATTTTTTCGGCTACGTCTTTTAATTTTAAAACTTCTCCCAAAAAATAAATATCTTCTTCGATGCCGTATAATGTATCGCTATTTGGAATTACCGCCACGCATAATCCTAAATTTTTTATAGCGTCTATGGAAGATTTGCCTGAAAAAACGCTAAATGTATTTACGAATATAATATCGGGATTAAGAGATATAATTTTTTCCGCATCGGGATTCATCATATCAAAAATTTGCATATCTAAACAATCGATATTATTCTTTTCTAAAATTTCTTTAGAATAAGAATCTACCGATATTATTTTTTCACTTTCTCCGATATCTATCAAAATTTCCGTAATCGAAGGAGAGAGCGAAATTATTTTATTAATATTTTTAGGAACTATTATATCGTTTCCCGCTCTATCTTTTATTTGAGAGATATTATTTGAATTATCGCATGAAAATACTGAAAATACTAATAAAGAAAATAAAATAATATATATTCTTAAACTTCTCATAATGAATCCTTTTTTATTTTTTAAATTTTTAAAAATTTTAATCTAGATTTTAATCAAAAATTATACCCCAATTCTATTTCCCAAGTAAAAGGTTTAGCTACCGAATAAGTCGACAAAATCGGAGTTTTATTAAAAATATTTTTAAAATGAGTCGAAATTATCAAATGCTTAAACCATATAGAATAAAAAGAAATATTAAAATCATGAAAATCCTCCGAATATTTAATAGGCTTCTCATTTATCGGACGCAAAGTAGAATAAATATAATAAATATTAAACGAAAGCGAAGTTAAAATATTATTTTCTGATATAAAATCATAACCCAATAAAACGGAAACAGAATCTTTAGGTAAACCAATTTTAGGAGATTTGTCGATTCCCATATATGCCAATTGGTATAAATAACCGATTTTAGCCTTTATTCTGTTATAAGTTAAAAACGGAATTTCATAACCTATACTAGAACTTACTATATGCGACTGCGCTTTATCGACATTTTCAGGCTTTAATATAACCCAAATAATTTTATTGCTATAAATCGTATATGTATAAGAACCTTCGATTTTCAAATTAGTTATTGGCTCTAAAGTAAGTTTTGTAAGTATTTGATTATAATCTTCAGCTTTCAAATCGATATTTCCATAATCTCCATAATATAAATCGTTAAAAGTCGGTGCGGTATAATCATGAGAATAAGAAAAATATAGTCCATAACCTTTGTAAAAATTCAAATTAAAAGACGCGTTATAAGACAAATAATTTCTAATTTTATAACCGTTAAAATAATCGTATTGTAATTCATATTTAATATCGGGCAAAAGCGTAAAAATCGGAATATTTTCATCCCAATAACCGAAAGAAATTTGAGGCTCATATTTTATTGAAATAGAATGCCTCTGCGGATTTGTGGGATAATTTGTATAAACGGCGTTTTTTTCTTCCGTTAAAATATCGTATCTATATTCGGGAGTAATCTTATTATAAAAAGTTATCGTATTCGGCAAAAACTCGTCCATTCTATTTAGAGATGCATTTAAAGAAACGGCATGCGATTTATAATCCGATGTAAATTTTCCGTTTGTAAAATAAGGTTTGTCTACAAAAGAATCATATAAATAATACAGATTAATATTATAATCCAAAATCTCCGAAAAACCGTTATAAGATATAGACGATACCAAAGTTGTAAAATTAAACCAAGAATCCGTCTCCGTTATGGGAGGAATCTTCCATTGAGCTGCAGAATTATTAAAAGAAATATTTGCAAAAACTTTTATAAAATCTTTATTTGGAAGCAAATATTTATAACCTGCCGAAGAGTTTATAATAAGCTGTCTATTGTCTTGCAAATTTCCTTTTATTCTATCTCCCGCTTGATTAATAAAATCATAACTATAATTTCCGTCCGAATAATAAGAATTAGCCGTAAAAGTAAAGTTATGTTTATTGTCGAAATTCTTTGAAAATAATATTGATGGTTGAATCGTATTATAAGAACCGTAAGATAAAGAAATTAAAATTATATCGTCTAATGGAGTCTTTGTAGTAATATAAATAGAATTTCCTATAATCTCTATCGATTCTATTAAATTTGACGGTATTCTTCTTAAATCAACTCCCGAATCGGAGTTTCCTTTTGCAATATTCATTAATACTCCGTTAATGTATACTCGCATATTATCCGCATTAGCGCCCGCAGGTTCTACTACTTCGTTTCCCATACTGTTGCCTTTATTTACAAAACCGGGTTGATTTGCCAAAATCTCGCTTGCATTATTATAACCCATTCTATCTATATCTTCCGAAGTTATAAAATTGTTATTAACTTTAATAGGTTCTTTTTTATTATTAGTATTATAATTTTCATTTGTAGCATTTGTTTTATTAAAATTTGTTGTTTCTACTCTCGAAGTAATCCATATATTTCCTTTTAATTCTCTTATCAAATAGGATTGAGAATATAGGTTTAAAGTAAATAATAATAAAATTAATAATATTTTCATGATAAACTTTCTAATAACCATCCTTTAATTTTCCCAACGGGTCTACGGGACTTTTATAATGTGTCCAGATAGTAGAATAATCGGGTTTTTTATTTCTATCAGAACTTCCGCCATAATAACCTCTTTCAAATCCTTCGCTATCGATATAAATAAGCATATATTGAGAAAATCCGACTCCCAATATTTTATTATTATAATAAATGCCCATAAGATAAGTTATATTATTTTTTACTTTAATGGCAGCTCCTACAAACTCTGCTCTTGGTTTAGTTTTGCAATAATCTTCTTCCCAATAATCTCCCGAATTAG
Source organism: uncultured Brachyspira sp. (assembly GCA_964619175.1). Lineage (GTDB taxonomy): Bacteria > Spirochaetota > Brachyspiria > Brachyspirales > Brachyspiraceae > Brachyspira. The sequence goes on from CAZUEE010000041.1 coordinate 8,900, forward strand.
TAAAATAACGATTAGCCGAATAATCTACTTTTTTGCCTCCAATATAATTAGTCCATTCATTAGTTATATCTAAACCTTTAATATTTGTCACAATAGAACCCATCCTAACTTCGTACATTTTGTTCGCTTCTATAATAATTACTTTTCCGTCATCTTCGTTATTATTAGAATTTGTAATTTGATTCCCGCAAGATATTAAAAAGTATAATATTATATAAAATAATCTATTTATATTTTTCATTAAACTACAATCTCAAATTATTTATATTTTATTTACTTTTTGTGCAACCTGAATAAATGCTATAATAACCTTTATCTTCTGTAAATTCGTCTATCGCTTCTTGCAAAGTATCCGTTCCCGTTTTCCCATCGTTTTTATAAGCGCCAGAAATTGATACTTGACTATCACTTAAATCTTTAAATGAAACTGCATAATATAATCCAACAACTTGAGGCGAATAAGTATTTGTTGTATATCTACCGTAAATAATTCCCGAAGTATCCGAACTCCAAATTATTTTTTCCGCTTCCATTTTATAGTTAATCGAAGAATTATAAGCAGAAGTAAATGTTAATCCATCGTATATAAAAGTTTCATTATAAGTGGAAGTCCAAGTTCCTAAAAGTAAATTATGATTTTTATGCGATTTTTCGTCGCTTGGAACATTACCGCAGGATATTGCCACGATTAATATAAAAATAATTAAAGGCAGACTTTTGACAAAATTATTTTTAGATTGCATTCTAAACTCCTTTTATTTAAGATAAAGGAGCGGCTCTAATCAAGCGCGCTCGACTCGATTATTATGTAAGGTATTCCGACTTTGCTTATAACGATTAATTAAATATTCGTTTATAAGACTTTACGGTTGCGTGCCAGCGTGGGATTTTCACCCTCATTCCCCTTTTAAATCGTTTATATTATAAAATATTTTTTATTAATTGCAATAGTTTTAATTTCAAATTCAAATATTTAAAAACTAAATTAAATAATCATAAGAAAAGCTACCGAGTAAAACTCGCAAGTAAAACCCGATAGCCAAAAAAACAACAAAGGGTTTCCCGAAGGGGCGCAGGGATATAACCCTTTGTTTATTATTTTTTATTATTTTATTTATTTATTATTTGGTCTGCTATTCCAAGTAAAGCCTGAATCTTCGGAGAGAAAGCTATAATCGCTCCCGCAAACACAACGCTTATTAAACTCATTAATTTTATAAGTATATTTAAACTTGGTCCAGAAGTATCTTTAAATGGGTCTCCGACCGTATCGCCTATAACGGCTGCCGCATGATTAGGATTCGTTACTTTATTTCCCTTTTCATCGGTAATTTTTTTGCCGCCCAAATTTCCCGCTTCTATATATTTTTTAGCGTTATCCCATGAACCACCAGCGTTAGACATCATAACAGCCATAGCAAAACCAGAAGTTAATCCGCCTATAAGAAGTCCTATAACCGCAGGAACTCCAAATAAGAAACCTACTAATACGGGAACTATTATAGCTAAAATCGAAGGAATAATCATCTCTTTTTGAGCGGATTTTGTGCAGATTTGAACGGCTTTTTCATAGTCCGCTTTTACTCCTTCTTCTCCAGCCAAAAGTCCCTTTATTTCTCTGAATTGTCTTCTAACTTCTTCAACTACTCCGCCAGCCGCTCTTCCAACTGCTTTCATAGTCAATGCGCAGAAGAAAAATACAAGCATAGAACCTACAAAAATGCCGACTATTACTTTAGGATTCATCAAATGAATATTAAAAGCCTGCATAAACTCATTCATACTTAAACTATAAACTACTTTTTCATATAGTTTTGAAGAACTTTCCGCCGTATATTTAACCGAACCTATAACTATTTCGGTTAAATTATCGCTATTAATCATTCTTCCCAAAGCAGTTTTAATCTCTTCTATATAAGCAGCAACCAAAGCCATAGCCGTTAAAGCAGCAGAACATATAGCAAAACCTTTACCTGTAGCCGCCGTAGTATTTCCTAAAGAATCCAAAGCGTCCGTTCTTTCTCTAACGCTTTCAGGTAAACCGGACATTTCAGCGTTTCCTCCCGCATTATCGGCAATAGGTCCGTATGCATCCGTTGCCAAAGTGATTCCCAAAGTGGATAACATACCAACCGAAGCCAAAGCTATTCCGTATAATCCTTGCGAGAAAGCGCCTACATCTGAACCGAAACCGCCCGCAAAACCGAAAGCCAATATTATAGAAACGACTACGGTTACAACGGGTACTAAAGTCGATTGCATACCAATTGCAAGTCCTCCGATTATAACTGTCGCAGGTCCCGTTTTGGATTGTTCGGCTACCCATTGAGTAGGTTTATATTCCGCCGCCGTATAATATTCGGTGAAAAATCCCACTACATTTCCAGCTATAAGTCCCACTATTATTGAAACGAATAATCCCAAATTATCGGGAAGAAGAATTTTTACAAGTAGGAAAGAAACGATAATAATAATAACGCTGCTTACATAAACTCCAACTCTTAAAGATTTTAACAATTCTCCCATAGAGGCTTTTTCTTTAGTTTTAACGAAGAAAACTCCAATTATTGAGGATAAAGTTCCTATTGCCGCGAGTATAAGAGGAAGCGTAACGGCATATATCGGACTTATTGACGGATTTATATAACCGAAAGCGGCAGAACCTAAACTCATTGCCGCAAGTATAGAACCGGCATAAGATTCGTAAAGGTCGGCTCCCATTCCCGCAACATCGCCAACATTATCGCCTACATTATCCGCTATAACCGCAGGATTTCTTGGGTCGTCTTCGGGTATTCCAGCTTCTACTTTACCAACTAAATCCGCTCCAACATCGGCTGCTTTTGTAAATATACCACCTCCGACACGAGCGAAAAGAGCCTGAAAAGAAGCGCCTACTCCGAAACTCAACATCGTAGTTGTTACGAAATGCATTTTAGCTGCTACATAATCCATAGAGTCTCTTGAAATATTTCCAAGTCCTAAAAAATCGGTATTAAACCATCCATTATCAAGCCAACCGTTTAATATTATAAACCACATCGAAATATCGAATAGAGCCAAACCTACAACAGTAAGCCCCATAACCGCTCCCGAACGAAAAGCGATTGTTAAACCTTGATTTAAAGATTTTGAAGCCGCATGAGCCGTTCTTGCCGAAGCGTAAGTTGCGGTTTTCATTCCTAAAAATCCTGAAAGAGTCGAGAAAAAACCTCCCGTTATAAAACCTACGGGAACGAAAGGATTTTGCACTTTCAATGCATAGGAAAGTATGGCAAAAATAATGAAAGCTCCTCCAAAAAAGAAAGCTATAACCCTATACTGCTGTTTGAGATAGGCTATAGCACCCGCGCGAACATGAGAAGCTATTTCTTTCATTTTCTCATTTCCTTCGTCTTGTTTTCGCATCCATTGATAAAAATAGAATGCGAACGCTAAAGTCAATATTGCCGCCGAAATCGTAAAAAATTTGGCGTTTTGAGCTAATGATTCGTAATTCATAGATATACCTCATATTTTGAATTTTATTGAGAATTCAATAATTAAAGATTTTAGCATAAAATGTATAAATTGTCAATTAATTTATTTTTATTTTAATTATATTTCAATATAAAATTTTATATTGAAAATCTATATCAAAAATCTAAACAAAAAAATCTAAAACGGAGTTTAATATAAATCTTATATTGCTATTGAAATTGTTTAACTTTATTTTATAATATGTATTAATATTATTTTATTAATATTATAATGTATAAAAAATGGATTATATTAAATGAACATGATGAAGAAAATGGTTTTCTTATTAGGTTTGCTTTTAGCCTTTATATCGATAAGTGCTATGACTTCTTACGATAGACCTAAAAAGAAAAAAGAAATAGAAAAAGATTATTAATTTTATGGTTAAATTTATTTTATTATCAATATTATTTTGCGGTATAAACTTATATTCCATATCGATGACGGTTTTGCCTTTTACGAGCGTAGATAAAAATTGGGTGGAAGAATATATGGTCGATGATGGTATGCCGAGGACTTTAGAATCTTCTTTAATAAGAACTCATTTATTTACGGTAAGCGATTATGATTTGCTTATATCTTATTTTACATCATACGATATTGTAGCCTCGTATAAAATATTGCAAACGAATATGGAAATTGCATCAAAATTTATTAAAGAAACTTTTAATTCAGACTATTTGATAAGCGGAGAAGTTTTAAATTTTACCTTAAAAGTAGGCGGAAAAGATACGGCGAATGTAGAGTTTAAAGTTAATATTATAGATATAAACACTTTGAAAATATTAAAAAGTTTTACGAATAACGCAAGTTATACTTTGCCCGATAACAGTCCCGTTTATAAATCGGAAGACGCTTTATTTTATGAAAGTGCGCTTGGAAGAGCTTCAGTTTTAGCGTTCGATAAAATCGTAAAAGATATTATAAAATTTTTTAATATAGAAACAATTTCGGGTATAATAACGCGAGTCGACGAAAATAAAATATTTATTAATTTGGGAAAAAAAGACGACATAAAAATCGGAGATAAATTCGATATTTATAAACTTGAAAGAGTGTTGGAACTTCCAAACGGAAACACGAATACGGCTACAAATATTACAAAAGGAAATTCTTATACCAATATTCATACGAATAGTTTGAATCAAAGTTTTGCAAATAAAAGCAATATTGCAAAAACTAATTTTAATACGAATAATTTTAACACAAACGATATCAATAAAATCGAAGAATATCAACATATAAGAAGCAATGAAAGAGGCGATGTTTGGTATACGAGTGAAATGCTTTATAGGTATAGATTCTATAATACGAAAGAAGAATTTATAGCTACCGCCAAAGTGATAGAATTATACGAAAATTACGCCATATTGGAAAATAAAAGCGGCAAAAAAATAGAACTTATGATGAAGGTGAAAATAAATAATAATTAAAAATGTGGGGGTTTATTTATGGTATCTAAAAATCATGTCGCGTTTAACAAAATCGACAAAAAAGATTATTTTATTTATATAAATAAAAATACCAATAGAGGAATATTTACCCCGTATTATAAAGGAACAAATAATAGTTTTTTCTACGATTTCAAAATAGCCAAATGCAGAATATTTCATAAAAATGCAAAATCGTATTCTATTTTAGATTTATCTTTGGACGGCAAAAGAATAATGACGATTTCAAACGATGCAGACGAATTATTAAACAATAAATTAAGAGTTGTAGAAATAGGAACTAATAAAATATTTTTAGAATTAAGTTATATGTATATTTATGAAGCGTATTTTACGGCAAATCCTCGATATATATTATGCAGAGGAAAAGATTTCAATATGATTAATACTTTCGTTTACGATATAGTTGATAAAAAAATAGTTCATATTTTGAGAGAAAATATTTTTATTTCAAACGGATGTTTCGACGAAAAAAGAACTTATTTTATTTATCCTTCCACACATGAAGATAATACGGTTAATCAACTTAATCTTTTAACTTTATCCGACACTAAATTTGTAGTGGATTATTCGGACATTAAAATATCCAAAATCTGTTTGATAAACAAAAAAGATTTGGCTTTAGTAGACGGAAATAAAGCGATATATTTATTTGCAAATAAGAGAATATATTGGAAAATAGATTTATTTTTATTATTTACTTCGGAATACGAGGGCGGAATATTTTATTTGGATAGAAAAATATATTTAGATACTCCCGCTCTTGTAAAAGAAAGCAGCATATCGGAAATTATATCAAGCACGGTTTTATTTAGAATAGACGAAGATAGCGGAAATTTGGAATATTTGGTATTGCCAAACGGAATAAAATTCAAGCGATTTACCCCTATGTTTGGTTCTAAAATAATAGACTCTTCGGGAAATGTATTCGATGTTAGAAATAATAAATTGCAATTATTTCCGTTAAAATTATATAGATAATTATTTTGACTTTATAATCTTCCTTTTAAAAATATTAATCAAAGATAAAAAATCTTCGTTTTTTAATAATATATTCGCAATGCAATAGATGACAACACTTGCAAATATTATTATAAAAACTTTCAATATAAAAATAATTCTTGAATATTGAGGCGAAGATAAAAAATAATATTTTGAAGAAAATACGAGCATTCCCATTAATAGACTCGATAAAAATGTTTTTACAATCCCGATTTTTTTATCTATTATCGTTTTTGTATTCATTTTTTTCATTAGTAAAATATATAATATGCAAAAAGAAATTATATTCGCCACTACGCTTGAAACGGAAATTCCTATTATATCGAAACGAAAAATATAAACGCATAAATAATTGCTAAAAGCGTTTATTATAAAAGAAAAAAAAGCCGTGTATACGGGAGTTTTCATATCTTTCATAGCGTAAAAAGATTGAACGACTATTCTATAACTTGCTACAAAAAATAAAGATACCGACAAATATCTCAAAGCGCTCGAAACCAAATAGGTGGAATTTGAAGAAAAAGCTCCGTATTGAAAAATTGTCGTTACGATTTCTTTTCCTAAAATAATAAAACCAAAAGTTGCGGGAACGGTTATTAACGCCACCAACCTTAAAGAATATCCCAAAGTGTCTTTCGCCTCTTCTTTTTTTCCGTCAACTATCAATTTGCTTAAAGTTGGAAGCATAACGGTAGCTATACTTACCGCAAAAACTCCCAAAACGAATTCATGTATTCTGTTTGCAAAAGTGACAGCCGAAACTCTGCCCTCTCCTATCGCTCCGGCAAAAGCTGTAGAGACAAGCAAATTAATTTGATAAATACTTGCCCCAAATATTCCCGGAGCAAAAAGTTTTATCATTTTAATAACATAAATATCTTTAAAATTAAAATAAGGTTTAAAACCAAATCCTAATTTTTTAACGAAAGGAATTTGATAAAAAAATTGAACGAATCCTCCGATTAAAACGGCTATACTAAAAACATATGACATATTTTCAAAAGCGTTTGGAAAAAAGAAATAAAAAATTAAAGCGGTTAAAATTACGACAATATTCAGCAAAATTGGACTTGCCGCCGATATCGAATAATAACCTCTTATATTTAATATTCCTTGCATCAAAGCCGCCAAAGATATAAACAAAAGATACGGAAACATTATCCTCGATAAATCGGAAGCCAAATTAAGAGCTTCTTTATTAGCCGATTTATATAAAAGTTGAACTAGCAGCGGAGAGACTATTATTCCTATTAAAACGATTAGTATTAATATTAAAGTTAAAAGAGTGAAAACCGCTCTAAAAAATTTTTTTGCTTCATTTTCGCCTTTTTCTTTTTCAAGTTCGGTAAATACGGGAATAAAACTCGCCACCATATTTCCTTCGGCAAATAATCGTCTCAATAAATTTGGAAGTATAAAACCTATCGTAAAAGCGTCCGCTATAAAAGAAGTTCCGAGTAAAACCGCCTGTATTTGGTCTCGAATAAGTCCGAATAATCTGCTGGTTGCCGTTACTATCGACATTTTTAAAGACGATTTTGCAATTTTAGCGTTAATTTTCGTATTATCTGAATTTTCTTGCATAAAAATCTCTAGTATAATCTAGTATAATTTATGATATTATATATA
>CAZUEE010000042.1:0-16475 GCA_964619175.1 uncultured Brachyspira sp.
TTTTGATATTAAAATTATATAATATATTTATTTTTTCACAACATTGAAATTAAATTTTTTTATAAAAATTTTTTAATTTATTTTAACACTATATCTTTAGCGAACCATTTTTGAGATATTTCGGAAGCTTTCCCGTCCGCTTTCATTTCGTCCAATATTTTGTCTACCTCGGCTAAAAGTTCGGAGTCTGTTTTTCTAAATCCCACTCCGTAAAATTCTTCGGTTAAAGGACTGTTTTCAACTACTACAAAATCCACTTTTTCTTCGGAGATATAATATTGAGCTGCAACTTCGTCTATTACAACGACATCTATTCTTTTTGCTCTTAAATCCAAAAACGCGTTTACATTAACATCGTATTTTCTAATCTCTTTAGCTTCTTTGCTTATAGGGTCTAATTGCAAAGCTTCATCATTACTTCCAACTTGCACTCCTAAAATTTTTCCCGCCAAATCCTCTTTTGAATTAATATCGTTTCTGTCTTTAGGTTTAACTATAATGAGTCTGTTATTAAGATAAGGTTTTGAAAAATTTATTTGCTCTTTTCTAGTTTCGTTAATTGTAAGCCCATTCCAAAGGACATCTATATCTCCCTTATTCAAACTTAATATGGAACTCGACCAATCTATAGGTTTAATTTCAAGTTCTACCTCCATACGAGATGCCACCTCTTTAGCCAAATCGATGTCAAAACCAACAATCTCACCCGATTCGTCTCTAAACCCCATTGGGGCAAAAGTATCGTCCAAGCCCAAAATAAGCTTTCCCGCTTCTTTAACTTTCTGATAGGAATCATATTCTGTAGAATCGTTTTTAGAGCAACCTACGGATATTGCGATAATTGTTGTCATAATTACAGAAAAAAAAGTTTTTAATATTGATTTCATTTTTACTTCCTCTCTTTATTTAAAAATTAATAAAATAAAATTTAATTACTACATATTGTAATACTATTTAAGAAAATGTCAATGTTTTTTAATTATTGAGAATTATTAGAATTATTAAATTTAAAAAATTTCATAAAACTCTTTTATCTCTCTTGCAACTTTATCGATATCTTCTGGTTTTATTCTTCTATGCTCTTCTCTTCTAAACCAAGTTAATTGTCTTTTTGCAAAATTACGAGTACGTTTTTTTATAAGTTCTTTAAGTTCCTCAAAACTCATAGAATTATTGACTATATAATCGTAGCATTCTTTATATCCAATCGCTTGCATAGATGTGCCGTTAATATCAATATTCATATTTATTAAAGATTTAACTTCTTCGAGCAAACCTTTATCAAACATTAAATCGACTCTTTTATTAATATTATTATAAAGTGTTTCTCTATCTATATCGATTATATAACTTATATAATCCAAATCGATTATTTTTTTCCTTTCTTTTTTAAGTTCGGAGAATTTTCTTCCCGTATTATAAAAAACTTCCAAAGCCCTAACGACTCGCCTTGCATTATATATGTCTATATTTTTTGCGGACTCTTCATCTATTTTTAAAAGTTCCGAATACAACGATTTAAGTCCTTCGTTTTCTATTTTTTTATAAAGTTCTTTTCTGATTTTAATAGAATTTTCTTTATTGTCGTTCGTTTCGTCGAATATGCCGTATTTTATAGAATCTATATAAAAACCCGTTCCTCCCACTCCAAAAATCGGCTCTTCTTCTTTTGGAATATTTTGAATGACATTTTTGAATATATCGAGATAATCTTTTATATTGAAGTTAAAAGAAGGTTCGACTATATCTATCATTTTATAATTATATTTTTTGATTTCTTCGGGCGATGGTTTTGCTGAACCTATATCCATATATTTATAAACTTGCATAGAATCTATCGACAATGTCGTAGAATTATTAAAATAATCGTCTATAAGTTTATGGACAAAATTACTTTTACCAGACGCGGTCGCTCCCGATATGAAAATAATTTTTTTCACTTTAATTTACAATATTTTTTATTATATTTGTATTTATAAGGCTTCTTCTTTATTTTTTTGAGTTCTTCGCCTTCTTCTTGGTTTCTCTTCGTCGTCATCGTCTTCATCTTCATAAGTAGTGGCGGATGTTTCTTCCGTTTCTTCGTATTTTGGTTCTTCTATCGCGTAAGTTTCCGCATCGTATTCTACTTCGGAACTTTTAAAAGGCGCTTCTTCGTCTACCGATATATTAATATCTTCTTCGTATTCGTATTTAATATTTCCATCGAGTATATTTTTAATAACGGTTGGTATATATTTTCCGTTTCTATATTTGGTTTCGTTTCTTAATAAATTGCCGCCCGTTTTTGCAAGCTCTATCATAGCCCTGCTAAGTTCGTAGCGGTTTCCTTTATATTCTATAAGTTTTTTTAAAGGTATTATGCTCATTTTATAACTCCATAAATATTAAATTATTTTTTTGAATTAATAGCATTTTCAAGCTCTTTATAAGCGTTTTCTATTTCTTCGTTTTTGATTATAAAATCGAATCTGTCTTTATATTCCAATTCTCTTTTTGCATCCCAAATTCTGATTTTTATATCCTCTTCGGATTCCGTTCCTCTGCTCTTTAATCTTTCTTTTAAATTTTCAATAGACATAGGTTCTATAAATATATATTTAGCCTTTATTCCTTTATCTTTAAGAAATAAAGCTCCTTGAATATCCAAATCGAGTATTAAAGTGTCGTTTTTATTTTTTGCTTTTTCAATTTCTTCAAACGAAGTTCCGTAATAATGCTCATGAACATTCGCCCATTCCAAAAATTTGCCTTCGTTTATCATCTCTTCAAATTTTTCTTTGTCTATAAAATAATAATCTTTTCCATCAATCTCTCCGCTTCTCTTTTCTCTCGTGGTATATGAAACGCTAAAAATAGTTTGCGGATGTTTTTCTAAATACTTTTTTATTAAAGTGGTTTTACCGGCTGCCGAAGGAGCGGTAATAACAACAATCTTGCCCATAAGATATCCAATCAAAATAAACAATAGAGAATTGGAATAATTATACTATAATATAAAAAAAATTCAAGCGTAATTATTTATTAAAGTATTTTTAAAGTATAGCATATAATGCACTTGACAAATTTGTTATATTTTGTTTTAATATAATCTACTAAAAAAATTTTAAGGCAATATTTAAAATATGGATTTAAATCTTAAAGGAAAAACCGCTTTAATAACGGGAGCAAGTAGAGGAATTGGAAAAAAAATAGCTGAAACTTTGGCTAAAGAAGGCGCTAATATAGTTATAACCGCCACAAATATTGAAAAAGCGTCTTTAGTTGCAGAAGAATTTAAAAAACAATATAATATCGAAACTTTGGCTTTGCAGCATGATGTTAAATTAAGTTCTTCATGCAAAGAAATTGTGGATAAAACTGTAGAAAAATTTAACTCCATAGATATATTAATAAATAACGCGGGAATAGCGAGAGATATGCTCGTCATTCAAATGGACGATAACGCTTGGAACGAGGTAATAGGAACAAACCTTTCGGGAGCTTTCTATACTTCGAGAGAAGCCGCAAGATATATGCTTAAAGCAAGAAGAGGAAAAATAATAAATATATCGAGCGTTATAGGCAAGATGGGAAACGCAGGACAAACCAATTATGCGGCTGCGAAAGCGGGAATAATAGGAATAACAAAAGCTATGGCTAAAGAATTTGCATCTCGAAAAATATGCGTAAACGCTATAGCCCCGGGTTTTATTCAAACCGATATGACGGGAGTTTTGCCCGAAGATACGGTTAAAAATATTATGAATATAACTCCTATAAAAAGATTAGGCAATGCGGAAGATGTGGCTAACTTAGCGGTTTTTCTTTCGTCCGATTTAAGCGATTATATAACGGGGGAAGTAATAGCGGTAGACGGCGGAATGTCTATGTGATTTTTATACAATTTTAATATATAATAAATATAAAAATAATGAAAAAAGCAAATAAGGTTGCCTAACGGCGCTTTATAATAAATATTTTAATTTTTTAAGGAGAAAAAAATGGCATTAATCGATGAAATTAAAGATGTGGTTGCGGCTCAATTAAACATTACGGACAAAAGCAAAATTACTGACACTGCTTCTTTCGTAGATGATTTAAACGCCGATTCTTTGGACTTGGTGGAATTAATCATGGAGTTGGAAAAACGGTATGGTATTAAGATTCCGCAAGAAGACCAAGAGAAAATTAAAAATGTAGCAGACGCAGCCAAATATATCGAAGAGCATCAAAAATAAATTATATTAAAATTTTCCCGTAAAATAATTTATTTTTGCGGGATTTTATTTTTTAATTAATTTTAATTGCTTGAATTATACTTAAAATTATCAGGAGCTATTTATATGAGTGAACGAAGAGTCGTAGTTACGGGACTTGGAGTAGTAAACGCTTTAGGAAACGATGTTAAAACATATTGGAACAATCTTCTAAACGGAGTTTCGGGAGTTAAAAGACTTTCTAAATATTTCGACCCCGATAAAGAGCAGCTTATAACTAAAATAGGAGCGGAAGCTTTGCCACTCGGAGGAGATTATTATTCCGATAAAAAAATGTTAAGAAGATTAGACCCGTTTATAAATTTTGGAATATATGCGGCTTATCATGCTTTTAAACAATCGGGTATAGAACCTAAAAGCGGTTTCGACCCTTTTAGAGCGGGCGTGATTATAGGAAGCGGTATCGGAGGAGTTACGACTTTATTACAAAACCATAATGTTATATTGTCTGACGGACCAAGTAGAGTGTCTCCGTTCTTCGTTCCTATGCAAATAGTAAATATGACTGCTGGGCTTATATCGATAGAATACGGTATGAACGGTCCTAATTATAGCGTGGTTACGGCTTGCGCTTCTTCAAATCATTCTATAGGTTTGGGTTATAAACATATTAAAGACAACGAGGCTGATATTATGGTTGTGGGAGGAAGCGAGGCTACTATAAATCCTCTTACCATAGCCGGATTTAACAACGCTAGAGCTTTATCGACAAGAAACGAAGAACCCGAAAAAGCTTCGAGACCTTTCGACAAAGGAAGAGACGGTTTCGTTATATCGGAAGGAGCGGGAATATTGATATTGGAAGAATACGAATATGCAAAAAAGAGAAACGCCAATATACTTGCCGAAATTTGCGGATACGGATTTACGGAGGACGCCAACCATATTACTGCGCCACTCGAGGATGGAGCTATGGGGGCGAGAGCGATGTCGCTTGCAATGGAAAGCGCAAAAATATCCCCAGATAAAATCGACTATATTAACACTCATGGAACTTCTACTCCTACGGGAGATATAGCGGAAGTTAAAGCGATTAAAAAAGCTTTGGGAGAAGATAACGCTAAAAAAATAAAAATTAATTCTACCAAATCTATGATAGGACATGCATTGGGAGCAGCCGGCGGAGTGGAAGCGGTGGCGACAATTATGAGTATTATAGATTCTAAAGTGCATCCTACGATAAATATCGAAGAGCAGGACCCCGAATGCGATTTGGATGTTGTGGCAAATACCGCACAAGATTATAAAATAGAATATGCCATAAGCAATTCTTTTGGTTTTGGCGGACATAACGCTTCAATAGTTTTCAAAAAAATTTGAAAAATATAAGAATTTTAAAACTATAAAAACAATAAGCCGTATTATTTATGCGGCTTTTTTATTTGCAATTTATATATTTGAATTTTTCCAATTTATACCGCCATACTAATAACTCGAATATGCGGAAAATATAGGAAAATAGCGGAAATAAGCTTGAAATATAATTCCACATTGGGCGAGAAAGTCGTTTTATATAATTTAGGAAGGGATAAATATTTCAGATTGCTTGCCTCTGTAAAAGTTGGAAATATAGATGTAGCCGAACACATGATAAAAAAAGGTTTGGCGAAAGAATATAACGGAGGTAAAAAGGTTTGGTAAATATTCGATGATTTAATATTTTTAAAACCTGCATGCAAATGTGCATGCGCATGCACATTTGAAATATTTGACTTTTTATATTATTTTGATATACTAAATAATAGGTTGGATTTATAAATTGAGTTTAACTACATATTGAGTAATTGGTATGCAAGGCTTTATAAGTCCAACTTTATTTTATAAACTCCCAATTCTGCGAATTATATTTACTTATTTTTTGCTTTTCATTAATAAACTGAATATTTAAAATATTAGGTATTATTAAAGAGCTACTTCTTGAACTTCTTTTATAATTCGGTCTTACCGTTATTTGTAAATATTTATTCTCTTCCACTTGATATAAATATAAAATATTCTTATTATTCTTTTGAAAATATGCGTTTCCGTAAAGCAAGCATTTTAAAATATTATCGGCATCCGTTTTTTCCAATGCTTCGCCTTTTAATGAATGTCTTTTTGCTTTGATTTTTTTATTATTATTTTTGAAAGTTTTTTTCTCGTTCTTCTTTTCAAAATCGATTTTTTATTTTCCGCTCTTTGAGATTCTAAATTCGCTTCTATTATATTTGTTATATTTTGGGAATCTTCTTTATTTGATTTATTTTTTGTATTTATTTCATGACTTTCTATTTCCAATATTAGATTTCTTACTTTTTCTATTTTTAGATTTAAATTATTTTCGGTTTCTTCTATATTCGATATTATAAGTTGATTTAAATTTTCTTTGTCGAAATATATTCCCGAATTTTCCAAACTTATCAGTCGCATAAGTTTACTTGTGTCTATACGAGAATATTTATCCAATTTAACATATATGGAACTTTGCCCTTCTATAACCGACAATACTCTCGCTCTTTTAAGTATAACTTTGAGTTTGGCTATTTCAAATATATCGTCTATAGCTTTTGGTATTTTTCCGTATTTATCCGTCATATATTCTTTTGCCGAATCTATATCCTCGTCGCTTTGAGAACGAAGAATTAATTTATAAACAGAAATTTTTTCTTTAACATCCGATATATAAAAATCGGGTATATACAAATCGTATTTAAAATCTATAACTGTGTCAAAAGTGACTTCTTTAATATCTCCGTTAAATTCGTTCTTTGCCTCTTCGAGCATTTGAATATAAAGTTCGTATCCAACTTGATAAATCATTCCCGACTGTTCGTTACCCAAAATATTGCCCGCTCCTCTTATCTCCAAATCTCGCATGGCTATTTTAAATCCCGCTCCCAAATCCGTATGTTCCGAAATGGCGGTTAATCTTTTATAAGCCACTTCGGTAAGCGCCAAATTTTTTGGATAAAACATATAAGCGTAAGCCTCTCTATCGCTTCTTCCCACTCTTCCTCTCAATTGATAAAGGTCGGATAATCCCAATGTATTTGCATTTTCTATTAATATGGTGTTAGCGTTCGGTATATCTATTCCGTTTTCTATTATGGTAGTCGAGACTAATATATCGTATTTATAATCTATAAAATCTTTCATTATTTTTTCAAGTTGATTTCCCAACATTCTGCCATGGGCTACGCATATTCTTGCTTTCGGGCATAATTTTTTTATAAAAAGAGCGAAAGAATCTATACTTTCCACTCTGTTATATAGATAAAATATTTGTCCTTTTCTTTCAATCTCTCTATCTATCGCGGATATTACCGTCTCTTCGTTAAATTCCATCACGAAAGTTTTTACGGGTATTCTATTTAAAGGCGGAGTTTCTATCACGCTTATGTCTCTTATCCCCGTCAAAGCCATATTTAAAGTTCTAGGAATCGGAGTGGCGGATAATGTCAGAACATCTGTTTCTAATCTCAATTTTTTTAAAGCCTCTTTATGATTGACTCCGAATCTTTGCTCTTCGTCTATAACCACGAGTCCCAAATTTTTAAATTCTATATTTTTTGACAAAAGCGCATGTGTTCCTATTATTAAATCGCATTCTCCGTTTTTTAAGCTCTCTTTACTTTTTTTATATTGTTTAGATGCCGCAAATCTATTTAATACATCTATCTCTACGGGAAAATCTTTGAATCTGTTTTTTGCATTATCATAATGTTGTTGTGATAAAATCGTTGTAGGACATAGCATGGCGCATTGTTTTCCCGCCATCACTGCTTTAAAAATCGCTCTGAAAGCTACTTCCGTCTTTCCAAAACCCACATCTCCGCAAACGAGCCTATCCATCATTTTACCGCTTTCCATATCTTTTTTTATATCGTTAATCGCCCTTAATTGGTCTGCCGTTTCCTCGTATTTAAAAGAAGCTTCAAAATCGTCCTGCCATTGAGTGTCAGGTCCGTAAATGTTTCCCTGAATATTAGCCCTTATAGTATATAATCTTATAAGTTCTCTTGCCGTAACGAGCGCATCCGCTTTCGCTCTGCTCTTTATTTTTTCCCAAGCGCTTGTCCTTAAAGAAGTTAATTTAGGATTATATTCTCCGCCAGAGATATATTTTTGGACGAAATTCATCTGTTCTACGGGTATATATAATTTGTCTCCTTCGGCGTATTCCAAAGTTAAATAATCTTTTTCTTTTCCGTTGGAAGATTTTCTAGTTAAACCTAAATATTTTCCTATCCCATAATTAACATGAACGGCGTAATCTCCGACATTTAAATCTACGAAAGTGTCTATTATATTTTTATTTACTTTTGGAAGTTTTTTTATCTTTTTTCTTTTTCTTCCGAATACTTCCCAATCTGCTATAAATATCGTTTTTATATCGTCTTTTATAAATCCCGAAGATGATGGAGTAGTTATAATATAGAAATTATTTTTATTATTCGACAAATCGAGTCTTTTATCGATGTCGATTATAATATTTTCTTCGCTGTCGTTTTCTTTTATATTTATATCATTTATATCGTTTTTCGAGTAGGTTATAATGGGTTCTAATTCCCGCATTATTTTATAGAATCTCTTCGCTTGGTCGTAATATCCGGTCGATAAAATTATTAAATAATCTTTTTCTCTATAATTTTTTATATAATCCAAAAAATCCGTTAGTTTCGATTTGAACGATTCTCCTTCGATAAAATTAAATCGATAAGTGTTGTTTTCGTTTATGAAAGGCGATATATTGATTGATTTTTTTATTATCTCGTCAAAATAATTATCGTCTATATATAATTCGCTTGAATTTCCGATTGCATTAAAAATATTATTTGAGTCGTTAAAATTTTTTTCTATGGAATTTAATATATTTATTAGTTTGTTTTTTAGTTTCAAATTATCATCTATAAATATCGTTTTGTCTTTAAAATAATCGAATAAGGTTTCCAAATTAGAATAAAACAATGGAAGTAAATTTTCGCTTCCCGCAAAATATTTTTTTTGATTTATATTATTTTTAATCTCCGATTCTATATTTTCTCTCTTCAAAAATTCTTCTATCATAGAATCGCTATACACGGCTTCTCGCATAGGATATATAATAATTTCTTCCAAATTTTTAAACGAACGTCCGTCTTCTATTTTAAATAATCTTATGCTTTCAATATAGTCGTCGAACATCTCTATTCTTATAGGATTGTCGTATCCTATCGAAAAAATGTCTATTATGCTTCCCCTAATCGCCGCAGTTCCAATTTCGTAAACCTCCATTTCTATTATATATCCCAAGTCATATAATTTTAATCTCAAATCTTCCAAATTGAGCTTTTCGTTAATTTTTAAATGTATATATAATTTTTCCAAATCTTTTCTATTGGGCAATTTTTTTGTAATCGCATTTATAGTAGAAATTATTATCGACTTTTCTTTATTTATAAGTTTGTATAAAATATTTATTCTCTCTTGAGCTATATCCGTTATCGGCGACATCTTCGTAAAGGGAATACTATCGTAAGCGGGAAAATAATAATTTGGGATATTATAAAAATTCAAAGATTGACTTAAAAGCATAGCCTCGCTTTCGTTTTCTTTTATTATCAAAAGGCTTTCGTTTTTTTCTCTAAAAAGAGAGGCGAAAAATAAAGCGTCTCCGCCGCCTTTTAGTCCGAAGATATTTTTTATTTCGGATATATTTAAATATTTATATTCTTTACTTTCTATAAATCTTTCGATTAAGAGGTTTGCAATATCAGAATTTTCCATTTTTTAGTTTTTGTATCGATTTTAATAATTTATTAATTTAATAATTTTATGATTTTAATAATATAAACAATATCTTATTAAATTGCAATAGTTAATATTATTCTATTAATAGTCGAAAATATATTATAAGTTTTTATAAATTTTTACAGGGGTTATAAATGAAATTATATTTTGTTTTCATATTATTATTTGTAATGTCATGCGCTTCGAATACAAAAGTTTATAATAGAAATTATGACGATATATGGGTAAGCAGAGTCAAAGGAAAAAGCGTGGTTGCCCCAAACGGATATCTATACACATTTATGGACAATGGAAGCGTGGAATATGCAATAAATGGCAAGAAAATGGGAATCGGTTTTTTCGTTTATGCGGAAAGCGAAAGCAAAGCCTATTATTACGAGAGAATTTCATTGCATAATATCGCTTATAATATACAAGCGCCTCTTCCGAAAACGAATGTCAGTATGTATGTTAGTTTCGTGATTTCAAACGACAATTTAATGATGACTTCGGGATATACAAAAAATTATTATAATAGATTGTCCGCTTGGAAAAAATCAAATTTAAATATGTTCGGAGTATTGAGAGAAGGAAAAGATATGTCCGAATATCCTATTCCTTATATAGATGAAATTAATTTTAATAAATTTATAGAATTTGGAAAATTACAAACTTACAGAAACTGATTTTCGTTATTTACAAAATGTCTTTAATCGAATTTCTAAATTTACTAATGTCGAATATTCTGGTGGTTTTACTTTTTTGAAGCGAAGAACGAACTATTAATATTTTATATTCTAATAAATTATTATATACAAAATCGGCGTCTATAATTATAGAACTTTTTTTATCGTCGCTTGCCTTACAATCCAAATTATCGGGAAGCTCGTTATCGAATTTTAAAAAAGTTTTATGAGTTTCAAATACCAAATCCGAACTGTTCCATTCTATAATTATATTTTTTATTTTTGATTCTTTTTCTACTACGACTTTTAAATAAGAATCGTCTACCCAAGAGGATAATTTATAAGCGGGCAATTTTAGTATAATATTTTTTTCTTCGTCTATGATTTGCCAATCGTTGTTTTTTATTTGATAAACTTCTATATCCATTATATCTTTATCTTTCATAAATTCTCCCGTTTCTAATTTAAAATAAATTTTTTCATAAATATTTTTCTTACTTTACTTTTGCCATTACAACCGTAATAAACGCATATTATATTATCTTTATAGTTAATGCAAGAAGGATAACCGCAATCGGAATTTTTTATCAAGTTATCTATTATTATTTCTTTCGAATCGTTGATATGCTCAATTATATTTTTATCTATATTTTTAATTTTCTCCAATAATCTCGCTCTTATTCCGTAAGGTTTCAATCTGTATCCGTAAGTTAAAAGCAGTTTTCCGTCTTTTAAAAGCAAAGGATTCAACGGATAGCCTTTTATATTCGTAGCCTCTGGTTTCGAAAAAGTTTTTCCTCCATCGTTCGAATAAGCCGCCGAAGTATAACCGTATCGATTATCAAAATGAGTTCTTATAAAAGCTATTATATTATTTTCATAATTTATTAAAGAAGGTTCGAAATATTCGATTTTTTTGTCATTCTTAATTTCCGTTTCGCATAATAGAGTTTTTATTTTCCAATTAATTAAATCTTTTGAAGCTATTATATAACATTGATATTTATTTTTTCTGCTGTTTTTATTCGTTTTATTTTTGGTTTTTTTATACGCGTAAATAGCCGCCAATATTTCGTTTCCTACTTTTATCATATTTCCTCTTATGGCAAAATGTTTCATTCCGTTATTTAATTTTATTATATTCGGTTTTGAAAAAGTTTTTCCGTTATTCGAACTTATGCATAAACCTATGCCGTCAACCAAAGCTATAGTATTATTATATTCGATAAAAGCGTAATCTTCGAATAATTTTTTTTCGTTCAAAGGGTGAAATGTATATCTAAAATAATATGCCAAGATAGTTTTATCGTCCACTCTAAACAATTGCGGGTCTTGTTTTGCAGCGGAATCATTTTCCCCGATTTCGAACATAGTCGTTATTTTATTTTTATCTACTACCGAAATAATCGCTTTGCTTAAAGAATGCAAATGAGAATAATTTTTTTCGGATTTTGGCGCCAATCTAAAACTTACCAAATATTTATTTTTTTTAAGACAAATTATACTCGGAAAAGCGGGATAGAAATTTTTATTTTCGTATAAAATATTTTCGTCTAAAATTTTTATATCGTTATTTTTCATAATTATTTTAATATTCGGATTCGTTTATCTTTAATTTATTTAATATTTTAGTTGAAAAATTTTATTTAAATTGTCATTACGAACAAAAGCGTGGCAATCCAAACCGATAATAATTACGATTTTTAATGCAAAAAGAAATGGACATGATTTAACATGCCCATTTCAAGACGCATCATTTATTTAAATATAATTTTTTCCTATTGCAAATGCCAAGCTTTTGGAATGGCGTAAGCGAATTTAAAGTTAAATTTCTCTAAATTCCAAGAGTGATTGACTCCCCAATTAAATTTTTTGTCGTATACATTCGGGTCTTTGCCTAAAAAATTATCTTTATTTTTTCTATAGGCATTATCCGATGTACAGTAGTATGAATCGATTCCGTATTCTACTCCGAATTTAAAGCCTGTATTTAAAACTATAACTTCCAAATCGCCTCTTTGAAAATTATGTATGGCTCTCATAAATTCGTTAAGATTATCGTTGTTATAATCGCAATAACCCATACCGTAAAGTTTACCGCTATTAAGGTCTTCTTTTGACCACGGTCTTGTATACGAAGAACCCCACATAACTCTTGAATCAATTCTTGGATTTTGTTCGTCGTCAGCCTTATTTAATCCCGTTTCATAAAGCCCCGCTACAACCCAAGTTCCGTCACGACTTCCCCTGCGATATTTTACTATTGCAGCTCCAAGGAATTTTTTCATTTTTATTTTATTGGCGTATTTTCCCGCGTGAATGATATCTAAATTTTTATCGAAGTAGTAATAATTTCCATTTAGCATAGATTCGCCTCCGTTATTGCGATTATCTCCGTCCCTGATAAACCATCTAGTGCCATCATTCATCCCCTTTCTATTAATCATATCTTTCCAAATTTGAGCTAAAGTATTCGTATCCTGATAACTTACTCTTTGGGTATCGTTTCCAGAAAAAGGTGCGTATACCGTCATATATGTGTTTGCAGGAAATGTAGGTTTAGGCTCAGGTTCTGGTTTTTGAGCTTCGTTAGTATTTCCAGAATCGTTGGTATAGAAAGGTCCCTCATTAGTTTGGTCTGTGTCATCCTGAGTATAAGAATAACCTCTTCTTCCGCCGCTTCCGGTAATGGCGTCTCCGCTGCAAGCTATTATTCCCGCGATAGAAAAAATCGCTATTAACATAATGATAGCAATATTTTGGCATGAGATTTTTTTGTTTTTTATCATAATACACTCCTTAAAAAGCAAGAATTCTTATCCTCGCTAATTTGAATTAATATGTCCCTTACATTTATAACTTAATAATTTTTTTTCAAATGTCAATTAATTTTTTTATTTTTGTCAAACTTGTCAAACTTGAAAATATATTTTAAAAGATATAAAATATAATAAAAATTTTGATTAGGATATTAATATGGAATATGAAGCAGTTATAGGATTGGAAGTGCATGTTCAACTTAATACAAAAACGAAGGCTTTTTGTTCATGCCCAAATACTTTTGGAGCGCCCGCAAATACTTTAACTTGCCCGAGATGTCAAGCGCACCCCGGAACTTTGCCTATAGTAAATAAAGAGATGGTTCATAAAACTATAAAAGCGGGAATTGCGACAAATTGCAATATACAAAAATTAAGCAGATTTGCAAGAAAGCATTATTTCTATCCCGATTTGCCTTCATATTATCAAATCACGCAGATGGACGAGCCGATTTGCACCGAAGGACATATAGACATAACCGTTTTAAACGAGGATGGCTCTTCGTATAATAAAAGCGTTAGAATAAATAGAATACATATGGAAGAAGACGCAGGAAAATTGGTGCATGACGATACGGGAAGACCTTTAAGTTATGTCGATTTAAATCGCGCCGGTTGTTGTTTAATAGAATGCGTAAGCGAGCCGGATATTTCCACAGGAGAAGAAGCTTATCAATATTTAACCGAATTAAAAAAAATTCTTCGATATATAGATGTTTCCGATTGCAATATGGAAGAAGGTTCTCTTCGTTGCGATGCCAATGTTTCCATAAGACCTAAAGGAAGCAAGGAACTCGGAGTTAAAACGGAAGTAAAAAATATGAATAGTTTTAGAAATGTCAGACTTGCGATAGATTATGAAATTAAAAGACAAATAAAGGCATTAAACAATGGAGAGAAAATTCTTCAAGAAACTAGACTCTATGATGCTAAAGAAAACACTACAAAAGGTATGCGTTCTAAAGAAGGAGCGGCGGATTATAGATATTTTCCCGACCCCGATATACCCGTTTTGATTCTTAAAGAAGAGGAAATAGAAGAGGCTAGAAAAGAACTTCCCGAACTTCCGCAGAGAAAAAGAGAGAGATTAAAAAAAGATTACGATTTACCCGACCAAGATATAGTTGTATTAACCGAAGAGCTAGAACTTGCCGATTATTACGAGGCTGCGGTTAAAGCTTATCCTAAACAACCTAAAAAAATTAGCAATTGGATAATGGTTGAAGTAAACGCGTATCTAAATAAAAAATTGCAAACTATAAAAGATTTTAAACCGAAACCCGAACATATAGCGGAAATTTTTAAACTTATAGACGAAGGAACAATTAGCGGTAAAATAGCGAAAGAAATTTTTGAAGATATGTGCGAAACGGGAGAATCTCCTTCTTCGATAGTTGAGAAAAAAGGCTTAAAGCAAATGAGTGATACGGGCGAGCTTGAAAGCATAATAAGAAAAGTGCTTGCCGATAATCCAAAATCTGTAGCAGACTTCAAAGCCGGAAAAGAAAAATCGTTTGGTTTTTTGGTTGGACAAACAATGAAAGCGACTAAAGGACAGGGAAATCCAAAACTAGTTAATGAAGTTTTAAGAAATATTTTAAACGAAAAATAAAATATTTTTAGTAAAAATATTCAAAAATTATTATTAACTTTTGAAAAATAATAAAAAATTTTATTATTTTGTAGATAAAAAAATTTACTTGACATTTATAAAAAATTTGTTACATTAGTAGTGTATAGATAAAAAACATAAAAATAAAATTTGAGGAGATTTTATGGAGCTACAAAAATTTCTATTTAAACGAATTGCAATTATTATAGTTGTAGCGATTTTTTCTATCGCGGGAATAATAGCTTGCAGCGGAGACGCCATTACCGGAAGCGGCGGAAGAAGAGGTTATTCTTATACTCAGGATGACACAGACCAAACTAACGAGGGACCTTCCTATACCAACGGTTCTGGAAATACTAACGAAACTCAAAAGCCAGACCCTGAACCTACGCCTACATATTCAGAAAACTCGTATGTATGGGTATACGCCCCTTTTTCTGGAAAAGATTATCAATATGTAAGTTTTGAAGACACGAATACTTTAACTCAAATTTGGGAAGATATGATTAATAGAAAGGAAATGAATGACGGCACTAGATGGATTATCAGAGGCGGAGGCAATCGTTTTAGCGGAGGCTCCTGTATAACAAGAGGAAATTATTTCTACTTCAATAAAAATTTAGATATCGTTCATGGTGGAAGATACGCTAATAAAGTAATGATGAAAAAATTCCTCGGACCTGTAATAGCAAGATACTGGGGAGGAAATCTTGAAGGAACTTGGTGTGTAGCGGGACTCTACGAAACGATGTTGAATAAATATAAAGACGCTCAAAATGGCGGTAAAGGTTATTGCGATTATAACGACGATAATCTTAACGAATTTATGGGATATAAAGATAATTTGCAAAGAGGCGATTTGGAAATTATAGTTTTAAATACGGGCTTAGGGTTTGGAGTAGAATATGGAGTTAATTCATATTACTGCACATCGGATAACGACTATAGAAAAAATAAAGATAATTTTTTAGGCAAAGACCCTGAGGTATATTACAAAAAATTAAATTGTAAAGTTAACCACTCTAGAGATTTAGAGAAATTTAACTTTAAATTCGCTTATGGACCTCCTCTATATTGGCATTTGCAATAGGATGAAAATTATATTTAAATAAATGATGCGTCTTGAAATGGGCATGTTAAATCATGTCCATTTCTTTTTGCATTAAAAAATTCGTAGTATTCTGTTAACATATTCTTGCGGATAATTTATACTAATTGTTCCATGAGAGTAGCCTTCCAAAATTTCTAATTCGCTTAAATTAATCATGCTTTTAATTTTATACGAGGATTTTTTTATAATTTGTCTTTCTTTACTTACGATTAAAACAAGGACTTTCGCTTTGCTATTTTG
>CAZUEE010000043.1:0-16301 GCA_964619175.1 uncultured Brachyspira sp.
ATATAATTACAATCTCTCATCTTTCAAAAGATTGTTGAATTGGTCTCTCGAATAAACGATAATTCTATCGTTATGCGAAACATAACTTCTTGCGCTGTTGCTTAATTCTGTAGGAACTATCAATATTCCGTTTTTAGCGTCGACTTCGTTAATCATCATATAGAAGTCTCGAACCATTAATTCTCCTATAAACGATTTTTTCCAGCGTTTAAACGATATTAAAGTTAATTCTTTTTTACTGCCCTTGATGTCGTATGCCAAATAATTAACTTCGTCTTCTTTTTTCTCCCCTCCGTTAAATTTATCCTCGTATTCTTGAGATATTATATAAGAAAGTTTTGAAGTTACTATATTTTTACAAAGTTTTTTGAACTCGCTTATATGCAAGTCGTATATTTTATCGACTTTTTTTGTAATTTTTTCGGGAATATGAGATTCGCTCGAATCTACGGCGTTTTTTAAATCTTCCAATATTTTATTGTCTATATTAACCGTTTTTTCTACTTGTATTAAATTTGAGATATAGGACAAATCAACAAAAGATTTTTCCCATATATTAATGGAAGCTTCCCAAGTTTCTATATTGTTTTTGTCGATGTATCTTTCGTAATTGTCGTTTATATATTTGCCCTCGTCCAAATCGTTTTGTTCTCTTCTTAAAAGCATTAATTGATAAGTCGCTTTATCTATTTGATTCAAATATTTCAATATAGTGTCTATATCGTAAATATTAAATTTTGGTCTATTAAAAGATTTAATTAATTCAAAATATTTTTCAGAAAGTCCCATTTCTCTTAAAAAATAAGAGTAAAAAGAATAGTCCAATATTAAATCTGCATAATCTATATTTGCATTTTTCAGAGAATAGAGGTCGTATAAATTATCGTAAACTTTTTTAAATCTTTCGTTGTCGCCCAATTTATAAAGAATAAACAAATACATTTTATTAATATAAAATTTAAAATCGTCATCTATATCTTTTTCGATTGAAATGGATTCTATAAAAGATTTTGCAATATTAAGTTCGTCCGAAATTATATACATTGAAATTAAACTTTTTTCGATATTATGGACTTCTTCGGAATTTCTATTAGAATATTTCAATATTCTTTTATAAAATTCTTCCAAAAATTTTAACGATTTTTTATAATCTTTAATATTGAAAAACGAAAATGCCGCAACTTTAAGACTTTCGATTTCGAATTCGTTTTTTGATAACAAGGCTTTATTAAAATAATTTGACGCCACCAAATTATATCCGTTTTCTCCTAAGATAGTTCCGATTTTTATCAAATAAAAAATATTATCAGGTTCTAATTTTATAATTTTTACGGAATATATAAAACTCTTTTCTTTATCGCCCAATTTGTCGTATTTATCTTCCAATCTTTTGCATATTTGAAGTTGTTCAAAATCTTTCAGATATCCCGCTTCTATAAGTTTCTCGTATATTTTTATTGAGGATTCGTAATCGCCCATTTCGTCTTCAAGAAACGCAAGCTGCGCCATAGAATCGTAATCTTTAGGATTATTTTCCAAATATTTTTTTAAATCGTTTATTTTTTTTAATGTTTGTTTTTTTGCTTTAACTTTATTTTTGTCTCTAAAAAGTATTTTTATGGCAAATAAAATTACCAACAAGAAACATATAAAGGCTATACTATAAAGAAGAGCGTCATACATTAATAATCCTCAATAATTCTCATTGTTAAAACAAATTAAATTTTAAAATATTATTTTTAAAATTATCGGAATTATTTGCTTATTTCTATTTTATATTTTTTAACATTTCAATTACTATCTTTGCAGAATTTTCTGAAGCCTCGACTACGAATTTTGGAAAATCCACTACTGCATCTCCATCGGCTTTGTCGGATAACGAACGAATAATTACAAAAGGAATTTTATACATTAAAGCGACATGACCTACAGAAGCGCCTTCCATTTCTATTGCGCCCGCTTTGAATTTATTTCGTATATATTTTACTTTTTCTCCATCTCCTACGAATTGGTCGCCCGTGGCTATCGTGTCTATATAAACTTTATTATTTTTAATTGCTTTTTCTGCGGAAGTTTTTGCAAGTTCTACTAAATATTTATCTGCGGGATAATAATTTGTGTCACATCCTTTAACTAAAACTGTTAATTCATCTCCGTCTAAAGCGCTCGTGTCAAAATCATGTTCTATCAAATCTTTTGAAATAACTATATCGGCTATATCGTAATTAGGATTTGCAGAACCCGCAACTCCCGTGAATATTATTTTTTTTACTTTAAATTTTTCTATGGCTATTGTGGTAGCTACGGCGGAATTAACTTTGCCTATTCCCGATTTTAATAAAACTATATCCTTATCGCATAATTTTCCTTTATAAAACAAAATATCCGCGACTATTATCTCTTCAATATTTTCAATTTTGTTTTTTAAATTGTTTATTTCGGCGTCCATCGCTCCGATTATAGCTATATTTTCCATTTATCTTTCCTTATTTAATTTATAATAAATAATTATTATAAGAAATAAAAACGAGCGGAGCTATAAGCCGTATTCTGTCTTGGATAAACATTTATCTTATCATTATATCGCTATAATGATTTAGCGAGCCACCTGAAACTTCGAAAAGGGCAATCTATATCGTTTCGTTTTGCTCTTGCCTCTCATGGGGTTTGCACTGCCATCTATGTCACCATAAATGCGGTATGCTCTTACCATGCCTTTTCACCCTTACCCAAACGGGCGGTATATTTTCTGTTGCACTTTCCATAGGCTTTCGCCTTCAAGCCGTTAGCTTGCATGAAGCCCTTTAGAGGTTCGGACTTTCCTCGATATTATTAACTTAAATACCGCGTTTACCCGCTCCGCTTATAATAATTTATTATATAGAGATTAAAAAGTCAACGATTATTTTTTATTTTATTTTTAGTTTAATTAAAAAGTTGATAAAAATATAAAAATTAAAAAAGAGTAAGTTCGCCTTCTTTACTTCCGCCAGAATCGTCAAAACCTATATCGTTAGATTCGGTATTGTTTCCTTTGAGGGCATCTTCGAATATTGGAGAGTTTATTAATCTATTGTATCCTTGATTTACGGCTTGGTCGAAAGTTATTTCGGGATTAATCTTTAATGCATGAGCTATCATTAATTTTCCGAAACCACTTCTCCTATAAGGATAACTTATATATATATATTTAAGCATATTCTCTTTATTCACATAATAATATCCTTCTATTCTACCGTCTATGGTTAATAGTCCGACATTTTGATTATTGGTTTGTATAATCTTAAAAAAGTAAGGTTCTGAATAAACTTCTTCTTTATTGTCTTTTATTTTTATATTGTTAATAAAATTAATCAATTCGTTTTTATATAAACTATTGTATTCTATAACTATTACGGAAGGATATTCTTCATGTTCTATCGTTACGACTGGCATATTTTCTCCTAAAATAAATTAAAAATTATAAATTCTTTAATAATATCGGTAATATTAAAAAAAATTATATATTAATAATATACAAAAAATTTTAAATATTTATTAATCTTTTAATAATCTTTTTTTCCTTTCTTTATATTTCCTTCAAAATCTACTGTGATATTAGTTCTGCTTTTAAATTTTATTTTATACGAACTTTTTTTCTTTTTTATATAGATAACTTTTTCGTTTGGAAATTCTTTTTTTATTGAATTAATAACTTCTTTTTCCAAATATTCTATATTAATTTCGTCTCCGCCGCCGCTTATTGTATGCCAATCTCCTTTAGAGTTTACATATATTTTTAATCCGCCTTTGAATATTAGAGTAAAAGAACCGGAGTTTTCAACAGCTCTATATAAATAATCGTCTGGAAAATAAGCGTCCGCAAAACTAATTGCGCTTTTAGGAATTTCGCTTATAGAAATCGATACCGGAAATAAATTTAAAGTCGCAAAATTAAAAGCGATAATAAAAAGAATGATTGTTTTTTTCATTTGTTTGTCCTTATTTAATTTTTTATTTAAAATTTTTGTTCAAAATTTTTTATAATTTACAATTTAACATGCCCCGCTATATAATATCTTCCGTCCGTAGTTCCTTGAAAACCGATTGCAAACTCAGACGGTCCTGCCGTGAATTTTCCAAATATTGCGTATTCCAAATAAATTTTTGCATCTTTATTTTCTTTATCTTCCATATGAATCATCTCTCTTAAAGCTATATTCAACATATACCATTCGAAGCCCTGTTCCAAACGGATATAATGAGCATCGTTTTCTCTCCAAGTATATTCGGCTATAGCGTTTAACCAAATTGTTTCGTTTAAAAAAGGAAATCTTAAAGTTGCGGAAGCCTGAATTAAAGATTCGAATAATGTTATATGATAATCTTGAGGCGATGCTCTGTTTTCATGTTCGTATAAAAATCTAAATTCTATATTTGGAATATTGAATCTAAATAAAAACGCTTTCGGTATGCTATGCCTAAAATCTCCTTGCGAATACGCTATTTCATAATGATTGCCTATAAATCCAACTCTTATTCCGGCTCCGTTTAACACTTGCGGTATATAATAATTCGGAATGTCTATATTTGCGGGATTTAAAGTTGTATCGTAATAATGAGGCATTAACATAAAAGTCGTAGTATTAATATCGAAAGCCGCTCTTCCTCTTGCCGAAACCAAAATTCTTTCAATAAAAATAGCTTGCACTCCGCCATCATAAAGTCCCGCGTTTGCTTTTATATAAGAATAATTACTGTCTGGTTCATGCGTGTCGAAATATCCGAATGCCGTTATAAATCCCGTGAAGGCTATATAATCGTTATGGAAAGTTTGCCCCAACGAAACGAAAGTATCTCTCATATTAAAAGTATTTGTATGTGCGGCGTATGAGAAAGTGGAAGTCAAATGAAATTCCAAAGGATACTTTTGAAAGAAAGATAATTTTTCGTCTTTTAAATCGGGCAATTTTCTTTTATAATCGTCTCTTATAAAATCGTTTTTTATATATTGAGGCAATTTATTATTTCCTTCTCGTCCTATAAACATATTAAACGCGCTCGGCAATTTTGGCATTATCGCATTCGAATAATTTTCAGTAGAATTATTTTCTTGAGCGTTTAATAAGATGTTCGTTATAATAAAAAATATAAAAATAAATTTCTTCATGTTTTATTTAATTTCCGTTTTTAAAATCAAAATCAAAGTTTATCTAATATCTATAATGATTTATAATAATATAAAGCGATTAAAAAGTAAAGCGATTAAAAAGTAGTATTAAAAAGGAATCGGGTAAAAGCTCTTAAAATTTTTTATATAGTTTCTTAAATAATTTAAATTAAATTCTCCCGTACGTCTTATAGTTTCAGATTCGATTTTTATCATTCGTTTAACATCTTTTTTTCTTCCCAACTTTTTATACAATCTTTTTAAAGTCATAACCACCGACAAATCGCTGTAATAAGGCAAAGTTTGATTAAATAAAGATAGCGCTTTTTTCAAATCGAATCCTTCAAAATCGTTGAGCGCAAAATAAGAATATAATAAAGCTATATGACTATGGGAAAATTTTCCTCTCGATTCTGCCGTTTCCTTTACTATATTTAGAGCGATATTTTTATTTTTTTGGTTTTTTTCCACTCCTATTCCGTTATAATAAGAATGAGCCAAAGCGGCTTTTGCGCAGGAACATTTAGAATCGTTTATTTTGGCGATTTCGTTCGCTTTAAAATATATTTCAAAAGCCTTATTTGGATTCTTTTCTATTCCTCTTCCAAGTTCGTATCCTCTTCCCATTATAATATAAGAACATTCCAAATTTTTATCCAATTCTATGGAAGTATTTACCAAACCTATGGCAAGTTCTGGGCAAGGAGCAACAATGTTTCCGTAAAATAATTCTTTTGCGTATAAATAATAGGAAAGCGGGTCGTTTAATTTCATTGATAATTGCAAAAATTCCATTCCTTTTAAATAATATTTAAATTCCATATTATACATCATTATTTTTGCTATACTTCTATAAATTAAAGCCTTATCCAAATTCTCATCGTTAAGACATATTTTATAATTTTCTATTATCAAATCGTAATTATGGGAATCTATCATTTGCAAAGAATAAGCGTAAATAAATCTTATATAATAAATATTATTTTTTTCAAAACCTTTAAAATAGTCTTCATCGTTTTTATTATCGTTTAGAAAATTATTTAAAAACTCTTCGCATATTCGCACTATCTCTTTATAATTTTTTAATTCGTAATTTACAAATATCGACAAATTATAAGTGGAAGTTTTTTTAATTTTTATTTTTTCCAAATAATTTAAAGATTTTTTATAATCTTCTTCGTTTTCGGCGTTGTTATAATAAA
Organism: uncultured Brachyspira sp.; assembly: GCA_964619175.1. Lineage (GTDB taxonomy): Bacteria > Spirochaetota > Brachyspiria > Brachyspirales > Brachyspiraceae > Brachyspira. The sequence continues at coordinate 6,352 of CAZUEE010000043.1, forward strand.
ATTCCGCCATTCTATGATAAAGCCAATCTCCGATATATTTTTCTTCCGCTATTTTTTCAAATTCTTCTTTCGCTTTATTAATTTCGCCTTTATAAGAATATAAATTCGCCTTATAATATTTATATTGGATGCTATTTTTGTCGTTTCCCAAAATCTCGATAACTTTATCTATTAAATCAAAAGCTTCCGTTAAATCTTTATCTTGTTCTTTGTTATATTTTTCATTTTCTACAATCATATCATGAAAAGCCTGAGTTTTGCCGAGTAAAGCGGTTAAATTATATTTGTTGTCGTTTTCAAGCAATTTGTCGTAATTTTCTATAGCCTTTTTGTAATTTCCTTTTTCAAAATACCATTCCGCTATTTCGTATAACGCGTTGTAATTTTTATCGTTTAATTCAATCGCTCTATTTAAAAAGAATATCGCATCCTCAAAAAATTCCGATTCTATTCCGCTTTTAGATAACGCGATTCCTTTCAAAAAATAAGCGTCATCATACATAGGAAAATCTTGAATTAGCTTGTTCGCTTCAGAATCCGCCTTATTAATAATATCCAAATTATAATAGCATAATCCTCTTTCAAACCTTGCCATTTTGCTTTCTTCAACATTCACGCTTTTAATAAAGTCATCGTAAAAACCCAACGCTTGATGAAAATCGGATTCGTTTTTCCCGTTGTTTAAATAACTGCTTGCCAATATAAGCAAAGCGTCTATCGAAGATTCTTTTAAGGATTCTTTGGATTTTTCCAAAAGAATTTGTGCGAACTCTCTTTCCTTATCGACATTTTTTAAAATCTTATTCAAATACATCAAACCTCTATAAGCGTCTATTATATTCGGGTCTATCTCTATAGATTTATTTAAATCGTTTTCTATGGCAGAGTAAATAAAATTCGTTTCAAAATCGTCTTCGTATTGTTCGTTTTGTAATTCTATAAACGCAGATTTGCCGCGCATATAAAATGCTTTAGCGTTATCGGGTTGTTGCTCTATTATTATATTAAGTTCTTTTATGGCTTTTTTGAAGTCGCCTTCGCTCATATATTCCAATATTTTATCTAAAGATTCCATAATAATTTACGCTATCAATCTTAATACAAAAATATATATCATTCTTAATATTCTTGGAAGAACCATATTGATTATTAAAAGAAAAACCAAAGGGGATATGTCTATCATTCCGATTATAAATTTCCTTCTAAAATTTCCAAATATTCTATCGATTATTCCATCCGTTATATTATAAAAAAATCTCACGATTGGATTATAATAATCTAAATGAATCGCCCCAAAAGCCGTTAGCCAACTTACGATAATCCATATAAACCATATAAAAGAATAAAGCCTTAAAGCTTGCATTATTAAAACATATATAAAATTAATAACTTCTATAAGCATATAATATCCGATATTTTTATTTTATACTTCTATTTTATATTTTTTAAGGCTTCGTCTACATTATTTGCCGTTTTAACTATGGTTAAAAATTTCATGGTTTCAAATAAATTTTTTAATCTGCTCGTTAGAGAACAAAAATAAACCGTTCCTCCGTTTTCCGAAGCGATTCTTAAAGTGGACGCTATTAATCCCAAAGCCGAAGAACAAATATATTCCGTTTTATGAAAGTCAAAAATAAAATTAACGACTTCCAAACTTTTTATATAAGATAATTTATTTTCAAGTATGTCCACATTTTCGGTTATGATATTTTTTTCTATATGTATAATAGCCGTTTTATCTTCAATTATAGTTCTAACCAATCGAAGCCTCCCTTAAAATTTTATAATAAACGGTAAATTGCAATATATTATATATAATAAAAAAATCAAGTGTCTATTATTTTTTTAATTCGATTAAAATAGGACAATGGTCGCTTCCCATAACATCGCTTAATATTTCCGCTCTTTTAATATTTTGCGCCATTTCGTCATTAACAAAAAAATAATCTATTCTCCATCCAACATTTCTAGCTCTCGCTCCCGTTTTAAAATCCCACCAACTATAGTGTCCGCCTTCTTTTACAAACATTCTAAAAGTATCTGTAAATCCGCTTTTTAAGAATTTAGTTATAAGCGCTCTCTCTTCGGGCAAGAAACCTATATTTTTTTCGTTTTCTTTAGGGCGCGCCAAATCTATCTCTTCATGAGCTATATTCATATCACCGCATAAAATAATATTCGTTTTGTTTTTTAATTTTTTAAAATGTTTTATAATCTCTTTGTAAAAATTTAATTTGTATTGAAAATGCTCTTCGGACTTTCCGCCGTTTGGAAAATAAACATTAAACAAAATAAAATCGTTAAACTCTAAAGATAATATTCTTCCTTCTCTATCTTCTAATTTTTCTCCGATTCGATTTTTGATTTCTTTATTCGGTTTTAATTTTGAATAAATCGCAACTCCGCTATATCCTTTTTTAATTTCCGGGTCGGCAGGATTAATAAACAATTCGTATCCTTCTATATTTCTCAAATCTTTCGGCAATTGTTCTTCCAACGCTTTAATTTCTTGAAGACAAATAATATCGGGATTTTCTTTTTTTATAAAATCCAAAAGTCCTTTTTTATATGCCGCTCTTATTCCGTTTACATTCCAAGATATTATTTTTAAAGTATTCATTAAAAGTTTTCCTAATTTATAAATAACGATTTGCAATTTTCAAATTATAATTCATTAAATATAATAATACAACCTTTAACTTTCCAACAACAAGGGGTTCGCTGAAGGCGTCCATATGGGAAAGCCACATTGTTATCTGGTGTGGATTGCTTTGTTTCACTTGCGATAACTATAAAAACAAAATCAAATAAAAAAGGCGACACATTTCTGCATCGCCTCAGGTTTATTTTATCTTAAAAAATTTATTATTCTAAAAATCTACACTTAATTTCACTAGTAAATGAAGTTCCTTCTGTAAAGTTAACTATAATATCTGAAATCTTGTTTCCTTCAAGTTCAAACTTAATAGTGGCTTTAACAGTGCCATTAGGTCCCTTTCCAGTCTCAAAATTAGCTACATTATCGCTTAAAGGATTTGAACTTAATGTAGCGCTATATCTATAAGTAGGTTTATTTTCTACACTACTTGTGGTTACTACATCAAATTTTATTCCGGTATCATCAAATTCAGCCCAAAACCATTTAAAATCATCTCCTTTGCCGTCATAATTTTCATCTATACTGTCTATTGAGTGAATAGTTTTACCAACAAAAGTTTTAAAATTTTCAGCTGTAACCGAACCGCCCTCTACCGTAACATTTTCATCTAAACCTGATAAATTGGTTGCTCCCGTTGGTTTGTTTTTACAACCCATAGCCATTACGGATATGATTGCAACAGTGATAATTAGATAGAATAAACCTTTTCTCTTCTTAATAAGCATTTTTGCCTCCTATTTGTCTTTTGACTTTTTTATTTTATATCCATAAGATAAGAATTATTTTTGAAATGTCAAGTATTTTTTTGTTTTTAAAATAAAAATCGCTCGAATTTCTTAAAACAATTTATTATCGTATGTAATTTATTTATCGGTTTGTTAAGAGGATAAATTTGAGTTAGGACTTAATTTTTTATTTTTAGTATCATAATTTAATACAATTTAATAAAATTTAAGAAATTTTATTAAAAATTTTAGAAAAATTATAGAAAAAATTTGACAAATTTAAAATAATTTACTATACTATATATTACAAACTACTTTTATACGAATTTAATAAGCTATGAAAAAAGAAGGAATTATAAATAGCGAGATTTCTAAAGTATTGTCTTATATACGTCATACCGATTTGATATGCATATCCGATTTAGGCTTGCCATGTCCTAACGGTATAAAGGTTATAGACTTGTCTTTAAAATTGGGTTTGCCGTCTTTTATAGAAGTATTAACCGAAATAGCTAAAGACATGAAAATAGAGCGTATAATACTTGCCGAAGAAATAAAAAGTAATAAAAAAGTTCATGCCCAAATTTTAAATATGTTTGAAAATATATCAATAGAATATATAAGTCACAAGAATTTTAAACAAATAACTTCCGATTGTAAAGCAATTATTAGGACAGGAGAAGCTACTCCTTACGCTAATATAATATTGCAATCGGCTTGTATATTTTAATGCGAGTTAATTTATGAAAATAGAAATGAAAAATATTATAAAATCTTTTGGCGATATAACCGTATTGAATAAAGCCAATTTTTCATTAGCAGGTGGAGAAATACATGCTCTTATGGGAGAAAACGGCGCTGGCAAATCGACTTTAATGAAGGTTTTGACAGGTGTATATTCAAAAGATTCTGGAGAAATATTTATAGACGAAAAAAATATTTCGTTTAATCATCCTAAAGAAGCGGAAGAATACGGCATAGTTTTTATATATCAAGAATTAAACAGTCTATTAGATATGACAGTCGAAGAAAATATATTTCTTGGTAAAGAGATATATAACAAATTTGGAATTTTAGATAAAAAAGCTATGCAAGAAAAAGTTAAAGAAACTTTAAATAATTTAGGAATAAATTTAAATGTTAATCAAAAACTATCGGATTTATCGGTGGGACAAAGACAAATGGTTGAAATAGCAAAAGCTTTAATATCCGATATAAAAGTTATAATTATGGATGAACCTACCGCCGCATTAACTAATAATGAAACGGAACATTTATTTAAAATAATTAAATCTTTAAAGCAAAAAGGAGTATCTATAATATATATTTCTCATAGAATGGAAGAAATTTTTGAATTATGCGATAGAATTACCGTAATGAGAGATGGAGAATATATTGGAATAAAAAATATTAAAGATACTTATATGAATGAAATTATTAATATGATGATAGGAAGAGATATTGGCGATAGATTCCCAAGAACAGATAATAGAAAACTTGGCGTTGCTTTGGAAGTAAAAGCTCTATCGTATAAAAATTTTTTTAATAATGTTTCGTTTAATTTGCATTACGGAGAGATTTTAGGAGTATATGGACTTATGGGCGCGGGTAGAACTGAAATTATGAAAAGTATATTTGGAGTATTGCCCATAGATTCTGGCAGTGTAAAAATAGAAGATAAAAAAGTATTTATAAAAAATCCAAAACAAGCTATAAAAAACGGAATAGGATTTATTACCGAAGACAGGAAAGTCGAAGGATTAATGTTAAATGAGAATATAAAAAATAATGTGTCTTTAAATAATTTTAATAAAATAGTCAATAATAATTTTTTAATAAATAAGAGTAAAGAAAATTTTATAAGTTCTTTTGCCGTTAGAGATTTTAATGTTAAATGTAGCGGAGTTAATCATATATGTAATAATCTAAGCGGCGGAAATCAACAAAAAGTTATATTTGCAAAGTGGATAATTAGCAGTCCTAAAATACTTATATTAGACGAACCTACCAGGGGAGTAGATATAGCGTCTAAAAAAGAAATATACTCCATGATGAATGATTTGGCTTCAAAAGGTATTGCAATACTTATGGTTTCATCCGAGTTACCCGAAATAATAGGAATGAGCGATAGAGTTATGGTTATACATGAGGGCAAAGTAGCCGGATTTTTAAATAGAAATGATGCCACAGAAGAAAATATTATGGTGCTTGCCACGGGAGGATTATTGTGAAGAATAAAAATATAATACAATATTTGCAAGATTATGGTTCTTTTATAGCTTTAATTTTTTTAGTTGTGGTTATTAGCGTGATTAGTCCCGATTTTAGAACAGTTAATAATTTCTTATCGTTACTTCGTCAATCCGCAATAAACGGTTTAATAGCTTTTGGTATGACATGTATAATTCTTACGGGTGGTATAGATTTATCCGTAGGTTCTGTGCTTGCTTTAACGAGTATAATTTGCGCTCATATTATAAAAATTGGGATTCCCGCACCCTTAGCTATGTTAATAGCGCTAATATTTGGAATTATATTAGGAACTATAAGCGGGTTGATGGTGACAAAATCGAGATTACAGCCTTTTATTGCAACGCTTATTACTATGACGGGTTATAGAGGCTTGACGATGATTTTAAGCGGCGGAAGACCTATTTCAAGATTAGGCGATAATTTATTGTTAAATCAAATAGGCAAAGGTTCTTTTTTAGGAATTCCTATACCGGTATGGATATTAGTTATATTTTTTGCTATATTTCTATTTATATTAAAAAAGACCGTATTGGGCAGACAAATATATGCGACGGGAAGCAATTCAAAAGCCGCAGAATTAGCCGGAATAAACACAAATAATATAAAATTAATAGTTTATGCCGTTTCTGGATTTATGGCTTCGATATCCGGTTTAATATTGGTTTCAAGACTCGGTTCGGCTCAACCTACGCTTGGAAGCGGATACGAACTTGACGCTATTGCAGCTGTAGCTTTAGGCGGAACGAGTATGACAGGAGGAAGAGGAAAAATTACCGGAACTTTAATAGGAATACTTATTATAGCTGTATTAAACAATGGCTTAAATATTATAGGAGTATCTTCTTATTATCAAGATGTTGTTAAAGCTTTAGTAATATTTTTAGCCGTAATTTCTGATAGAAACAGATAATGAAAATATAAAAAATTTAACAAAAGGAGAAAAAACATGAAAAAAACTCTAATTATTACATTATTATCGATTCTTTTATTATCTTGTAAATCTGGTGAAAATCAAGATAATATAGCAACGGTTGGACTATCCGTATCGACTTTAAATAATCCGTTTTTTGTAAGCCTTTCGGAAGGAGCGAAACAAAAAGCAAAAGAGCTTAATATTAATTTAAGTATAGTCAACGCTTCAGACGACACAGCAAAACAAACAAGCGATATAGAGGATTTAATTTCCAAAAATGTTCAAGTAATAATAGTTAATCCTGTAGACTCCGATGCGGTAGCTCCGGCGGTTTTAGACGCTATAAAAGGAAATATTCCCGTTATAAGCGTTGATAGGGGAATAAACGGAGTCGAGGTTACAAGCGCCATATCTTCCGATAATGTAGCTGGCGCAAGATTGGCTGGAGAATATTTGATTGAATTAATAGGCGAAAATTCTAAAGTTGCTGAACTTATAGGAATTCCGGGGGCAACGGCTACCATTGATAGAGGTAAAGGTTTTCATCAATCCGCCGATGGAAAACTAAATATAGTTGCAAGTCAAACGGCTAATTTTAATAGAGCGGAAGGTTTAACGGTAATGGAAAATATACTTCAAGCCAACCCCGATATTAGGGGAATATTCGCCCATAATGACGAAATGGCGTTAGGCGCTTTGGAAGCTGTTCAATCGTTAGGAAAGAAAATAGTTATTATAGGATTTGATGCAACCGATGACGCTGTTTACGCAGTTAAAGATGGAACTATCAAAGCTACTGTTGCTCAACAACCAGAACTAATGGGGGCAATAGCCGTTGAAACCGCATTAAAAATTATAAATGGAGAAACGGTTGAAAAAACTATACCCGTAGAGATTACTTTAATTAAAGAATAAATTAGAGTTGTTTTATTATGAAGTAATAATTAGTGGAAATTATTACTTCATAATTTATTAAAAATATTAGAGATATTAAAAATTATGAAAAAAATTTTAGTAATAGGCAGTATAAATAAAGATTTGGTGGTAAGCGCTCCTCGATTTCCAAAAGAAGGCGAAACTATACTCGGGAACGATTTTTATACGAGTAATGGAGGGAAAGGTGCAAATCAAGCGGCAGCTATAGCAAAGCTTGGCGGAGATATCGCTATACTTGGAGCTATAGGAGACGATAATTTTGGTAAAGATTTATCAGGTTCTTTGTCTTCTAATAATGTAAATATAGACAATCTTATAATTAAAAAAAATGCATCTACTGGTATAGCTTTTATTACTGTAACCGAAAGCGGAGCGAATAATATAATAGTCGTTCAAGGAGCTAACTCTTTAATTACAAAAGACGATATTAAAGAAAAATTAATAAACGATTACGACATTATAGTAATGCAGCTAGAAATTCCTTTGGAGATTGCAAAATATGCTGCGAGTATTTCAAAAAAACTTAATAAAACCGTGATTTTAAATCCTTCTCCATCGGTAAAGTTAGACAAAGAATTTTTAAGTTATATCGATATTCTCATTCCAAATGAAACCGAAATAGATATAATCGGCGGAATAGATTATGTCTTTCAATGCGGCGTAAAAAATATTATTTTGACTTTAGGAAAAAAAGGCTGCGAATTAATAACCAAAGAAGATAATAAAATCAACAGAAAAAAATTTGGCGCTTACGATGTAAAAGTTGTCGACACTACGGCGGCTGGAGACAGTTTTTTGGGTGGTATAGTCAAAATGTTGTCGGAAGATAAAACAATCGAGGAGGCTATAATATTTGCAATTAAAGTTTCAAATATAACCGTTACAAAAAAAGGCGCAATCGATTCGATACCAACATACGATGAAGTAATTAATAAAAAATGGGATTAAAATAGTTTTACAAAGATTTAAAAAACATTTCTAATAATTTTGCAATTAAAATATTTTCATTATAATATTATTTAATATATTTAAATAAAACGGGAAATTATTATGCAAATCTCCGATAAAACTTTGAAATTTTTATTAAATATGCAACAAAACGAAATTAACGAATATCATGTTTATTTGAATTTGGTTAAATTCGTTAAAAAAGAAGACGACAAAAAAGTATTGATGAATATAGCCAAAGAAGAATCGATTCATGCAAAAATTTTGGAAAAATATACAAATAAAAAATTAAAACCTCAAAAATTAAAAGTTTTTAAATTCTTTATTTTAAGCGTTATATTTGGTTATACTTTCGTAATTAAGATAATGGAAGGCGGAGAAAAAAATGCAGAATATATTTATTCTAAAATAGTAGAAGAAGTTCCTGATGCAAAAAAAATAGCTTTCGAAGAAGACGAGCATGAAAACAAATTAATCGCCATACTTGACGAAGAAAGATTAAAATATATAGGTTCTATGGTTTTGGGGTTAAGCGACGCTCTCGTTGAAATAAGCGGAACTTTAGCGGGACTTAGTTTCGCTTTACAAAATAACAAACTAGTGGCTTTATCGGGAATAATTACGGGAATATCGGCGACTTTATCTATGGCTTCTTCCGAATATTTATCTGCAAAATCAGACGGAGATAAAAACGCTTTTAAATCTTCTTTATATACGGGAATGGTATATTTGATAACGGTAAGTTTCTTAATAATGCCTTATTTGATTTTTCCGGACGATAAATGCATTTACGCTTTAATTACAATGATTTTTATAGTGATATTTATAATATTTATTTTTACTTATTATGTGTCGGTTGCAAAAACCCTGCCGTTTAGAAATAGATTTTTTGAAATGGTTAGTATAAGTTTAACGGTAGCGGGAATAAGTTTCTTTATAGGAATTTTGGTTAAAAATTTTTTAGGTATAGATATTTAATTACAATTATGAATAAAGAATTTAAGTATAAAATAGAAATAAAAGATTTTATCGATTTTCAACTTCATTATTTAAAAATCAATTCTCAAATTAAATCTTCTTCGAAAAAAACCATTATAATTTTAGTCGTTATTTATATATTGATATTTATGGCGATAGTTTTGTATTTTAAAGGCGATAATTTTTTAATAATCATTCCCGCGATTTTACTCTCCGCCGTATTTTCGATAATACAAATAAAAACTTATAGAAAGCGTTTAGAAAAAAAGATAGTGAAAAAAATTTATCAATATGTGGAAGCGGGAAAACTTGACGGAGTTTTAGGAGATAAAATTCTTACGGTGGACGAAAATAGAATAATATTTAAAGAAGATAGAGGGGAAACCATTTTTAATAAATACGATATAAAAAATATAGAGTCAAGCGACAAATCGGTTTTTATTTATACCGATAATATGTCGGCAATAATTGTTCCTAAAAGTTATTTGAAAAAAGAAGAAATTGATTTTTTGATGAATTATAAGAAGTGATTAAT
>CAZUEE010000044.1:0-5797 GCA_964619175.1 uncultured Brachyspira sp.
TGTGAGTTAAGGGGCATGTTTTCATGTCCCTTATTTTTTGTGTTTGGTTTTATTTAATATTTTTTTAATATAAAATAAATAAAAGAAATTTTATAATTTAAATTGGGTAGAATAATGAAAAGATTAATCGATATGAAACTTGAAGATTATATTAACCAAGTGGATTCTCCTTCACCCGCGCCCGGAGGAGGAAGCGTAATGGGAGCGGTTGGAAGTTTGGCATGCGCGTTGGCGGGTATGGTTGGTCATTTAACTATTAATAAAAATAAATTTAAAGAATTATCCGAAGAAGAAAAAAATAACTTCAATAATGCCATAGAAAAAATTAAAGAAATAAAAATTAAATTAATGGAAACTATAGACAAGGATGCCGAATCTTTTAATATATTTATGGATGCGCTGAAACTGCCAAAAAATACGGAAGAAGAAAAATTAACTAGAAAAGATGCGATTTCAAAAGCGGCTATTAAATCTACTCAAACGCCTTTCGATATACTTAAATATTCTTATGAATTAATTCCTCTATTCGATACTGTTATTAAATACGGAAATTCTGGAGTTATAACCGATATCGTTTCCGCTTATATTTTAATTTACTGCGCTTCAAAGGGCTCGATATTAAATATAAATATAAATATGCCTTTAATAGAAGATAAAAATTTTTTAGAAAACATAAGAAAAAATAGTTTGAATTATATAGAAAAAATAGAATATAGTTATAAAGAATTAGAAAAAAAATTAGAAATTTTTAGAATAAAATAAATTTCTATGCAATCATAAATAACGCTAATTTAAAAATATTAAAAATATAGTATAATAGTCTATAGATTTCAATTTGAGGAATGGTAATGAATAAAATATTTTTAAATTTTTTATTTATAATTCTCTTTTTAATTTTATTAGTTTCCTGCAAAAAAGAAAAACAAGAAACCAATTTAGAAATCGATAACGACAATATACACGATATATATATTAAAAACAATCTAAAAAATATATATCATAGCAAATATACGAATGTAGTAAAAATTCAAGGTAAATATGTAGAAAGAGACGACTATTTTGAATATTTTTATTTTGGAGGAAGAGTAGAAGGAGAATATAACGGTTATGATATATTTGACGCCATAAGATTTGGAAGTTTGCAGAAAGTGATAGAAATAACAGAAGAAAACAATTCGAGTCTACTATTTGAAATAAACAATGAAGAATTGGAATATAATAAATTTATGGACGATGATTATAATGTAAACGGAGCCACTACCTTAATCCTTGCAATATTCTATAGAGATATGGGAATAATTAAATATTTATTGGATAGCAGCGAGAAAATGCTTGACGATACAACCAAAGAATGGTATTTATTAGATGCAGACAATGACGGATGGAACGCTTTTGCATGGGCATGCGCGGTTGGAACTGTCGATATAATAAAAACTGTCGTTGAAAAATATCCCGATTATGTTTATTGGAAAACTTCTTACGGGGCAAACGGACTTCACATGGCTTCTTTAAGCGGCAATATTTCAGTTTTCGATTATTTGGTTAACGATTTAGGGCTTGATATAAACTCTAGCGACAATAACGGGGATAATGTCCTTTATTATTCTAAAGATGCCAAAACCAGCGAGGCTCTTTTAAGATTGGGAGCGATAGATAATTTCTAACAAAATAAATTAATTAAAATTATACTATTATTAGTTCGATATTTTTTTCTTCTTTTAATTTTTTACAAATATTTTTATCTATATTCGAATCGGTAATAAGTATATCTACAGACGATAGAGGCATAACATGATAAAAAGAATTATTATTAAATTTTGAGCTATCGGAAATTAGTATAAGTCTTTCGGCGCATTCTCTTAATTCTTTTTTTACCGAAATTTCAAATACATCCGTATTCGTTATTCCTCTATCGATGTTTATTGAATCGGCGGACATTATGGCGGTGTTAACATTGAAATTTTTAATATTTTCTCTCGCTATAGGACCGCCTATAGAATAATACCCTTTTCTAATCTCTCCGCCTATCGTATATACGGATATGTCTTTATTATCCGTAAGTTCCATGCTTATTCTAATGTCTGTCGAAACTATCTTTAATTTTTTATGATATATTTCTTGGGCGAAAAAATAGCAAGTAGTCCCAGAATCTATTATAATGCTTTCTCCTTCCGATATTAAAGAAGCGCATTTTTTTGCTATGGCTTTTTTCTCTTCGGTGTTTATATTTAATTTTTCTTCAAAATATATTTCCGTATTTCCAAAATCCGTAATTAATCCTATGCCGTTTCTTATTTTTTTTAAATCTTTATTATTTATTAACGCTTCTTGTATATATCTTCTTGCCGTGGGATAAGATATATTAAAATATTCCACAATATCTTCAACCATCAATCTTTTGTTTTTAATAACCAATTTTTTTAATTCTTCTAACCTATTATATTTTTCTATTGTATTCATATTGTCCCGACATTATAAAATTAGAATCATATATAATCTATTTTATACGATTTGATAAAACTTTTTTAAGTTCGTTATCATTTTCACAATTGGATAAATTATATATAAATTCCCTATCTTGTAATATATCGGCTATTTTCATTATAAAATCAATATGGTCGTCGGTTTTTAATACCGATATCATAAATATAACTTTTACGGGATTAAATTCATGATTTTCAAAATATATTCCGTTTTTAGATGTGGTTATCGCAATTGAAGTTTCGATAGCCCCAAATTCCGGAGATGTATGAGGCATCGCTATATTCTCGCCTATTATATAATAAAAATTTAATTTAAAAGAATCTTCTATTATTTTTTCCACATAATTTTTAGTTATATAATTATTAACTTCCAATATGTCGGCTGTTTCTCTTAAAGCGTCTTGCCAACTTTGAGATTTTATATTCGCTTTATATAAATTTTTTGATAACGCCAATTCTATAGGATTTGTCATAAATTACGCCTATAAGTTTTGTAATATATTTTTTATTTCTTCTATCGTTTTATCTTTTCCAACTCCCGTTAAAAAAGGAACTCCGCTTACGATTGGAACATCCGTTTCAAAAGGGACTTGAGCCGTAGAAACTATTAATACCGCTCCGTCTATATGACTTTGTATTTCCTGAACGCTGCATTTAATTATATTTATATCTTTGTGTAAAGATTCCAATATACTTTTTACCGCAACGGCAGCCATAGTCGATGTGGCTATTCCAGAACCGCATGATATTATGATTTTTTGCATAAGTATCTCCTTAAAAATATTTTATATAGATTTTCCATATTTGCTATCCTTTTTTATATCTTTCAAAAATAAGTATAAAAGTTTTTTGGCGCTTATTAAATCGTTTATCGATATAGTTTCCACATTCGTATGAGTATATCTTGTGGGTATAGATAAAGAAGCGCATGGAATTCCGTAATTTCCTGCAAATTCCAAAAAAGCGGTTTCCGTTAAAACTCCTAAAGCGACTTCGTATTGATACGGTATTTTATTATCGTTTGCCACTTTCGTTATATGTTTTAATAATTTTTCGTCCGGTATCATTCCAGCCAAAGTTCCTCGTCCATGAAAATTCATCGCTGTAATTCCAACTCCTTTGTTTATCATAATATCCGAAAATCCCGCCAAATCCGGAGTATCGCATGATGGAGTTATATCCAATCCTATGGCTATATAGGGTTTAATTCTTTCTATAGACGGAAGTATTCCTCTTATATTAAATTCTTCTTGCACGCTTATAGTTATACAAACCGAAAAATTTATATCAATATCTTTGATTTCTTCGGCTAAACAAAGCAGCAGAGCGCAATTTGCCCTATCGTCCATAGCCTTGCCTATTATCAAATCGTTATTTACTCTTGCTTTAGAATATAATACCGCAATAGAACCTACTCTTAAATTATATTTATTATAAACCTCTTCTTTTGAAAAAGCCCCGATATCGACATATAATTCGTCTTGCGAAGCGAGTATTCCTTTCTCAAAATCTTTCATAAAGTGATGGCTTTTAACTCCAATAACTCCTAATATTATACCTCCATTTTCGTTTATAAATTGTATAGTCGTTCCATGCAAAATATTTTTATTAACTCCTCCGATTCTTTCTATCCTTATAAAGCCGTTATTTTCTATCTTTTTTATAACAAAACCAATTTCGTCTGAATGCGCGAATAAAGTAATAAATTTATTTGGATTAGATTTTGATTCGAATATGACGTTAATATTGCCTATATTGTCGACTTCCACATTAGAAGTGATTTTTCTAAATTCTTTTACCAAATATTCTATTACTTTATCCTCTCTGTATGAAGGACCTATTATATCGGAAAGCTCCAAAACTCTTTTTGTTAAAATATCCTTATTATTTATATGATTATCTATATTCATAAAAAACCTTATTATCTTATACTTTTTACTTTATCCATAAATTCTTTAACTCTAACTTTGTCGACTCCGTTAAAGAATTCGCCGTCTTTTTTAAATGTGGTTCCAACTACCGCTCCATCCGCTATTTTTAATTTTTCTTGAACATTTCCCAATCTAACTCCGGTATTTACAAAAACGGGAGTATTTTTTATACTGCCCTTAACTCTCTTTAATATAGAGCTGTCGGTTTCAATACCGGCGGTTGCCCCAGAAACGCATACGGCATCCGGCAAATTATTAAATACTGTAGTTTTGGCTATATCTTCAATATCTCTATCTGCTAAATATTTTGCAGCTTCGGGCACTATATTAAACAACAATTTTATATTATTTGCCCTTAAAGAATCTCTATGCCTAGATATTTCACCTATATTCATATTCCATAAACCAAAATCGCTCGCATACACTCCCGTAAAAATCTCTCTTACAAAACTCGCCCCCGTAGCCACAGCCAAATCTATAGACGCTGTAGGGTCCCATAAAACATTGACGCCAAAAGGTTTTTTTATCTCGCTTTTCAATTCTCCTATTATTCTTGCCATACTTATGGCGGTTATAGGATGAGTATTAGTTAAATATGGCATGCTAAATTCGTTTGAAAACATTACCGCATCCACATCTCCATCTTGCAAAGCTTTCAAATCATGTAAAGCCGATTCTATAACATAATCCATACCCTTATTATAATCGTATCTTGGGTCTCCGGGCATAGCTTGAAAATGACACATCGCTATTATAGGTTTATTAGTTTTAAATATTGTATTTATCCAATCCATTTTATATTTTCTCCTTAAAAAATTTATCAAATATCATTTATCGTTGTTCAAAAAAGTATCTTCCTACTACAAAATAGGATGCACCTATTTTATTTAAAGTTTCTATTCTATTACCGTTTATGCCTCCGTCTACCCATATATTTTTAAATTTTAATTTTTTGGCGATTAATATTTTATCTATCATTTCGTCTATAAAATATTCTCCATCTTTATCCGGCTCGCTAGTCATAATCATAATATTTTCGCATATCGATGCCAAATATTTATATTGTTCTATATTGGTAGCCGGATTAAAAACTATTCCCGCATTCGCCCTTCTTTCTTTTATACTGTTTATTATATATTTTGGATATTGATAACTTTCAACATGAGCGAATACTATATCATTATCTTTTAAAGGAAGTTCGTATATCCAAAATAAAGGATTTGTTACCATTAAATGATAAGATATATTCATTTTTGTTTGCTCTCTAATCATATTTATTAGCTTTATTCCAAAAGTAATATTTGGGACAAAATTCCCGTCTTCTATATCCACATGCAAAGTATAACTATTAGAATTTTCAACTTTTTTTATTTCGTTTTTAAT
>CAZUEE010000044.1:5897-16207 GCA_964619175.1 uncultured Brachyspira sp.
TTGCTATATTTGTTAATATATACGCTATCCAATTTCCCTCCGATAGTCCGGTAATCATAGAAGAATTAGATGGAAATTCATAACCTATATTTTTTGCTATTGCGGTTAATCCTTCTGCAAATCCAGATGAAACATATAAAACAACTATCATTATTATAATTCCGTAAATTAAAGTCCTAAAAAAATTACCTTTTACAAGCGGGGTAACAAACGCTACAAAAAACGCCGTAGAAGCTAAATCGGCAAAAGGCAGAACTTTATTTCCCGGCAAAATAAACGCTAGTGTAAGAGTTATAGGAATTAAAATAGCTCCAACTAATATAGTTGTGGGATGTCCTATCATAATAGCAGAATCCAAACCTATATTGAATTCCTGATTCTTAAATTTTCTTTGCATAAACTCTCTCGCCGCATCTGATACGGGAGCGAATCCTTCCATAAAAAGCGATATTATTCTTGGACATAAAACCATAATAGCTCCCATCTGTATTGCCAAATTTAAACTTTCTTTTTTAAGTCCATAGGAAAGCAAACCTAAAATAAGCCCTATAATAGTTCCCATAACCAATGGAAGTCCTAAAATTCCAAATCTTTTTTGTATACTTTCTATATTAAAATTTATATCTTTAATAATGGGTATTCTATCGATTATCTTATCTAATATAAAAACTATCGGCACGGTAGTTGTGGCAAATCCTTGAGGTATTGAAATTCCCGGTATGCTAAAGAAAGTTTGAACTTTAGAAGCTGTTATATCGGCTATTTTAAATGATATAAAACAATGTATTAAAGCCACCACTATACCTATAATTAAATTATTTGAAGACCATAAATAGGCTATAGAGCCTGAAAAAGCAAAATGCCAATAATTCCATATATCCACATCTAATGTTTTTGTAAACTTCAATGATAAAAGTATAATATTAAATATAAATATAATCGGTATTATTAAAGCTCCTATGGTAGTTCCAAACGCTATCGCAGAACCTACCGGCCAACCTACATCCAAAGCAACCAAATTTAAATTAAATTTATCGATTAAAATTTTAGTAGCCGGGTCTAATGCTCCAACCAACAAATTAATTATTAAACCAAGTCCCACAAAACCTACGCCTATAGTTAGCGCCGAAACTATCGCTTTACTTAATTTCATTTTAAGTATCAAACCTAAAATTAAAATTATTATTGGCAACATTACAGTTGAGCCAAGAGATGTTATAAAATTTGTTATAGATATGATATATTCCATGGTTTCCTCCGTTTTTTATTTATCTAATATAATTATAATAAATTTTTTAATTTTTGTCAAATTTTTATCATAAAAAATAATTATTTTAATTAAAAATCAATAATTAAATGATATTTAACTATAAATATTTTATTTAATCTATCAAATAATCAAAAAAAATGCATTAATTTTAATCGTTGACAAAATAAATTAATTATCTATACTTTGCATATGCGTAATTCTATAAACACTTCGACTAATACTTCGATAAGAAACGAGTTAAGATTAAATAGTCAAACAAAATTATGGTTAAATATTATATCAATTCCCGCCATAGAATTAAAAGAGAAAATAGAAAAAACCATAGAAGAAAATCCTTTTTTAGAATATGATATAAAATTGAATTATAATAATTACAATAATATAGATATAAATTCAATAATAGAAAATACCGCGGCAAATACTAAAGAAAGTTTATTCGAACATTTAAAAAGTCAAATAGAAACAATTTTTAACAATAAAAAAGATATCGAAATTGCCGAACAAATTTCAACTTTTATAAATTCGGACGGATATTTAACGACTTCGCATGAGGAAATAGCGGAAATTTTAAATATAAATATAAAAAAAGCTGGCGAAATAATAAAAGTTTTGAAAACATTAGACCCAATCGGAGTAGCTGCAAAAAATATATCGGAATGTTTATCGACACAATTAAAATATAAGGAAAATGTAGATAAAAATATAAAAAATAACGCGATAGAAATAGTCGAAAATTATCTTGAAGAATTGTCTAAAAAAAATTATAAATATATAGCGTCAAAATTAAATATATCCGAAAAAGATATTTTAAATGCTTTGAAATTAATACAAACTTTAGAACCGTATCCCGCGCGAGAATTCGATACTACGATTATAAAATATATTATTCCCGAATTATTTATATTTAAAGAAAATAACGAATGGCAAGTAAAAACGAACGAGACTTTTATACCACCCTTGAAAATTAATAAAAAATATAGTAAACTATTGAAGGAGAGCAATTTTAAGAACGATAATTTACAAGAAAAGAAATTAGAGGCTCAAAATTTGATTAATACTGTAAACGAAAGAAAAAAGAGTTTGAGAAGAGTCGGAGAAGGTTTGTTAAAATTGCAAATCGATTTTTTTGAAAACGGAAGAGAATTTATTAAACCGTTAAGATTAAAAGATTTGGCGTTGGAAGTCGGATTAAGCGAATCGACTATAAGCAGAATATCCAACGGAAAATACCTTAATACCGTATGGGGAACTTTTTCGATAAAATATTTTTTTTCAAAAGAGATAAAAGCGACAAATGGAGGATTGGGTTCGAGAGCGGTAAAAGAAATTATTAAAAGAATAATTGAAAATTCCCAAACGAAATTAAGCGATGAAAAAATAAGACTGATTTTAAAAAGCGAAGGAATAGAGATAGCGAGAAGGACGATTGCAAAATATAGACAAAGTATGAATATACTTAAATAGTCGATTTAAATACAATGATTAAAAATAATATAAATAGACAATTAAACAAAGGAGTTAATTTTTTATGCATCAAAATATTATAGGAAAGAATGTCAGGATTACGAAAAATGTGAGAGAACATATAGCTAAAAAGATGCAAAATATAAAAATACAAGCTGACAGAATCATTGACGCTAATATTATATGCGAACATATCCATGAAGAATATATCGTACATGGAACTATAACATTTGGGAAAAAAGTTTTTCATGACGAAGAGAGAGAAAAAGATTTATATGTAGCTATAGATTCTATGTTTCAAAAAATAGAGAGAAAAATTAGAAAAGCCAAAGAAAGAATCATAGACAAATCTCAAAGAGCTATTGTGGATAAAACGGTTCAAGTAGAAGAAGACGAGGACACATATTCGATAAAAACTGTAGGAATATACGAAAAACCTCTTGACGAATTGGACGCTGTTTTGCATTTTAATTCGACTAAAAATCCTTTTATGGCTTATTTTCAAATAAGAAGAGACGAAGATTTGTATAATATAAAAATCGGAAAATATCCTTCGTTTCTTTTTAGAGAAGGCAAGGACAATGTTTACGAAATATATAATATAGAAAATCAAGATGCAAAATACGATTCTTGGAATATCGATAAAGTAAGCGTAACGCCCGACAACAATATAGACGCCTCCGAAAGCGGAGAATATAAAATGGAAGAATACAATGTAAGCGATGCGATAAATTATTTGACTGAAAACGCGGATAAAAAATTCGTGGTTTATATAAGCAGCATAACGGAACAAGTCGAAGGTTTATATAAAGAATCCAACGATTCATTCGTTTTGATAAGAATGTTTGATATTTAAATTTGCTTTAAAGTTTTTATTATCTTAAATTGAAGAGAGGTGATAGATAATGAGCCTAATAGATTATATAAATAAAGACTCTATAATGATTGATGTTCAAGAGACAAATAAAGAGAGGCTGCTTTCTAAAATGGTGGAAAGATTGGATAGTTGCAAATTGCTTTTAAATAAAGAAGAAGCGGAACATTCTATAATGGCGAGAGAAAGATTGATGAGCACGGGAGTGGGAAACGGAGTCGCAATACCGCATTCAAAAACTCAAGCGGTAAAATCGATAGCGCTTACTATCGCCACGGTTAAAAACGGAATAAATTATAAATCTCCGGATAATAAAAAAGTTTTCGTTATATTTATGCTTCTATCTCCTAAAGATTCCGCAAGCGATAATTTAAAAGTTCTTACGAGTATAGCGGCTATTTTACGAGATAATAATCATTTTATAGAAAAACTTATTAACGCCGAAAAATCGGACGATATATTGTCGCTTATTGCAAAAGAGGAAATGAGAGTTCAATGCCGAAAATAACCGTTGAAAAATTTTTAAAGCTTAACGAAGAAAGAAATAATTTTTTAAAAGTAAAATGCTTAACGGGTTCTATCGGGCTAGATAACGAAATAAGCAGTTATGAAGTCAATAGACCGGGAATGGCTTTATTTAAATATTTTAAAGATTTTGCCTTTGAAAGAATACAAATTTTTGGAAGAGGCGAAGGAAATTATGTTTTAACTCTCGCCGAAGAAAATAAATTTGATGTATTCGAGGAATTATTTAAATATAAAATGCCTTTATGTATTTTTTCGTATAACTTAACTCCTCCAAAATCTTTTTTAGAAATAGCCAAAAATAATAATGTTTGCGTGATTATAAGCGGACTTAAAACGATGAACATTATTAGAAATATAGAAAATCTAATAGAAGAAGAACTTATAGAATCGATTACCGTTCATGGAGGACTGGTAGAAGTTTTCGGAGTCGGCGTTTTAATTTTAGGAAAAAGCGGAGTAGGTAAAAGCGAAGCCACATTGGAATTAATATCAAAAGGACATAGATTGATATCGGACGATACGGTGGAGTTTAAAAAATTAAACGAT
Organism: uncultured Brachyspira sp.; assembly: GCA_964619175.1. Lineage (GTDB taxonomy): Bacteria > Spirochaetota > Brachyspiria > Brachyspirales > Brachyspiraceae > Brachyspira. The sequence goes on from CAZUEE010000044.1 coordinate 10,580, forward strand.
GGAAGAATAATAGGCAGAAAAAACGAATTTATAAAACATAATATGGAAGTGAGAGGAATCGGAGTCGTGGATATAAGCAGACTTTCGGGTATGAGCGCGATAAGAGACAGAAAAAGACTCGATTTGGTTATAGAACTTGAAAATTGGAAAGACGATGAACAATATGACAGAATGGGATTGGAAGAAAAAACCTATAATATATTAAATACGGAAATTCCTTATTTAAAAATTCCCGTTCGAGTCGGAAGAAATATTTGCATTTTAATAGAAACTGCGGCTAAAAACCTTCGTCTAAAAGAGATGGGATATAACAGCGCAAAAGAATTTGATAAAAATTTAATCGCTCAAATAGAAAAAAGGAAAACCAAAAATTCCGTATAATTTTCTTTTATAATTTTACTTCCAATGTATTATATAGTTTTAAATATTCAAATTAAAAATAGGAAATTAAAACATGACTACAATAGCGGTAGGTATGAGCGCTGGAGTCGATTCGACTACTACGGCAAAACTTTTGAAAGAACGAGGAAATAAAGTATTCGGCGTCACTATGATGCTTTGGGACGGCGATAAAAGAGCGCCTTTAAGCGGTTCATGTTACGGACCTTATCAAGAGAAAGTAGTCGAGGAATGCAAAAAATACGCTAAAGAAATAGGAATAGAACATTACGCTTTTAATGTAAGCGAGGATTTTCAAAAGAAAGTTATTAATTATGTTATAGAGTCTTATAAAATGGGGCTTACTCCAAATCCTTGTATAATGTGTAATAGTCATATTAAATTTGCAGCGCTATTCGACGCTATGGAAAATATAGGATTAAAATTCGACAAATTTGCAACCGGGCATTACGCAGGAGTAAGATACGACGAGAAAACTAAAAGATATTTGCTTTTGCGCGGAAAAAATCTTATAAAAGACCAGTCTTATTTTTTGTATAGATTGACTCAAAAACAATTAAGCAGGATAATGTTTCCAATGTATGAGAATACCAAAGAAGAAACGAGAGAGATAGCGAGAAAATTTGAGCTTGAAGTCGCCGATAAAAATGAGAGTCAGGACTTCTTTGCGGGAGAATATCATAGATTGTTCGATAAAGATTTGGACGGAAAAATCATTCATATTGAAACGGGCGAAGTTTTGGGACATCATAAAGGAATTTGGCATTATACGGTCGGACAGAGAAAGGGACTCGGCATAGCGTATAAAGAACCTCTTTTTATAGTTGGTTTGGAGAGCGAAACTAATATAGTTTATGTAGGCGGTAAAGATTATACTTTTGTAAAGGAAGTCAATATATATAATATTAATTGGATAGCCGAACCGAGAGATTATGAATTTGAAGCGTTGGTAAAAACCAGAAGCGCCCATAAAGGAGCTATGGCTAGAGTTATTCCCATAGACGAAGATAAAATAAATATTAAATTTTTAGAACCTACGGGAATAGTTGCCAAAGGACAATCATGCGTTTGTTACGATAATGAAATAGCTTTATGTGGCGGAATCGTTTACTAAAAAGTAATATTATATATGATAATAGTTTTATTGACTTTTTAATATTATATGATATTCTAAAAAAACTATATAGTTGGAATATATATGATACAAAATCTTACCTTTAATTTAATAGGCGGATTCGGGCTTTTTATGTTCGGGCTGAAATTATTTTCGGACGGTTTGCAAGAAAGCACCGAAAGTAGGTTAAAAGAAATTCTGCATAAAGTCACCAATAATAAAATACTCGGAATATCTTTAGGGTTTTTAATAACTGCGATAGTTCAATCGAGCAGCGCCGTTACGGTTATGACGGTTAGCTTCGTTAATGCGGGAATACTCAATCTCACTCAAGCTATAAATATAATACTTGGAGCGAATATAGGAACTACGGTTACGGGCTGGATAATATCTTTAAATTTGGATGTTTTGGCTTTGCCTTCTTTGGGGATAGGTTCGATAATAGTAATATTTTTTAGCGAAAACGGAAAATTAAAATTCTTCGGAGAAATATTAATGGGTTTCGGCATGATATTCTACGGACTCATTTTAATGAAAGAAGCTTTCGAATCCGTGCGAGGCTCTGAAGAATTTGAAAAAGTATTTTTAATAGCGAATGCCGACACATTCAAAGGCAGATTCTTATGCGTAATGATAGGAATGATAGTAACTGCCATAATACAATCGAGCAGCGCAGCGTTGGGAGTTACGATTTCTCTTGCCACAGTAGGTTTGATAGATTTCCCGACTTCGGTAGCTTTAATACTAGGGCAAAATATAGGAACTACGATAACGGCAATTTTGGCGACTTTAAACGCTTCGACAAACGCCAAAAGAGCCGCTTTGGTTCATAGTCTTTTTAATATATTCGGCGTAATATATATGTTCTTTTTATTTGGTCCGTATATAAGTTTAGTTAATTTTGTCGTAGGTTTTATAGTTTCTGGCGGGGCGGAAAAGATAGTTAATAATTATTATGTCAATATATCTTTTTATATAGCGGCTGCTCATACAATATTTAATATAGTAAATGTTATAGTATGTTATTTTCTAACCGATAAACTTGAAAAAATAGTTTGCTTTATAATAAAAGAAAAAGACGATGAAAAACATGTCAATTTGCTTAACGATAAACTTTTAAGTATACCCCAAGCTGCGGAAATGGAAGTTGGCAAAGAAGTTGCCTATATGGGAGAGATATCAAAAAAAATGCTGTTGAGAATAAGAGAATTATTTGACAATCCGAGCGAAAGATTGCTAAAAAAAATAAGAGACAGTGAAAAACTTTTAGACAATACCGATAACGAAATTCATACTTTCTTACTTAAACTGCTTGGAAAAAACAATTTAAATCCTTCAAATATAGCGTCTTTAATAAATATAAGCACATATTACGAGAATTTGGGCGACAATTTAAAAGATTTGGCGAAAGCTATCATTAAAGGAAACGAGAAGAGAACTTTATTTAACGAGATTCAAAAGAGAGATATATTGCAAATGATTAATAATAATGTGGAGTATATAGATTATCTATCGACTTTAATTATTCAATACTCTTTTATAAACAAAGAAAAAACCTACGAAGAGGCGATTGATAAATATCATCAAGTGAAAAATTTTTATTATGAAGCGAGTCAAAGGCATTATGATAATGTGGATAAATCTTTAATTCCTCCGCTTAACGCTCACTTATACGGAGATGTTTTGGTTTATTTCAATAGGTCGATTTCAAATCTTGTAAATATTGCCGAAACGATTACCGGACGAGATAAATAATATAATAAATAATATAACAATAAACAAATATAAAAACAAAAAAAGAATAAAAGAAAAATAAAACAAATAAAATAAATAAAAAGGAGTTTATTTTGAAAAAAGTATATATTGCCGGACATAAAGGACTCGTTGGAAGCGCTATAGAAAGAGTTTTTACAAAAAATGGTTATAAAAATATTATTAAAAGAACTCATAGCGAGCTTGATTTAAGAGAAAGAGACAAAGTATTTGAATTTTTAAAAAAAGAAAAACCTGATTGGGTAATACTTTGCGCTGCAAAAGTTGGAGGCATATACGCTAATAATACATATCCGGTAGATTTTTTGCTTTATAACCTTCAAATACAAAATAATATTATAGAAGCGTCTTTCGAATATGGAGTAAAAAAATTATTATTTTTAGGTTCGAGTTGCATTTATCCTAAAGAATGTCCGCAACCTATAAAAGAAGAATATTTACTTTCGGGATATTTGGAAAGCACCAATCGTCCATACGCTTTGGCAAAAATAGCGGGAATAGAATTATGCGATTCTTATAATAAACAATATGGAACGAATTATATATCCGTTATGCCATGCAATCTTTACGGAATTAACGACAATTATCATAAAGAAAACGCCCATGTAATACCGATGCTTATTAGAAGATTTCATGAGGCAAAAATAAATAACGACAAAGAAACCGTTATATGGGGAAGCGGAACGCCTTTAAGAGAGTTTATGTGTTCAAACGATTTGGCGGAAGCTTGTTTATATTTAATGGAAAATAAGGATGCAAAAGAAATAGGAAAATTTATAAATATAGGAAGTGGCAAAGAGATAACGATAAAAGATTTAGCCGATTTAATAAAAAAAATCGTGGGTTTTGAAGGAAAAATATCATTAGATTTTACAAAACCTGATGGAACTATGAGAAAATTATTGGATGTTTCTAAAATAAATAATTTGGGATGGCATTATAAAACGGAACTCGAAGAAGGATTAAAAATTGCATATAACGATTTTTTAAAAAATTATAAAGATTAAAATAATTAAACGATAAAATTTAAATGATAAAATATTTTAAAAGGGGATTTCACTACAATGAATAATAAAATAAAAAAAGCGCTTATTACGGGAATAACGGGACAGGACGGTTCATATTTGGCGGAACTTTTGCTTGAAAAAGGCTACGAAGTGCATGGAATTATAAGAAGAAGCTCATCTTTTAATACGGGTAGAATAGAACATTTATATCAGGATTTTCATTCCAAAGACGCTAGAGTTTTTCTTCATTACGGAGATTTGGCGGACAGTTCGGCTTTATCGAGATTGCTTGAAAAAATTCAACCAGACGAAATTTATAATTTAGCCGCTCAAAGCCATGTTAGAGTGAGTTTCGATATACCGGAATATACAGCCGATGTCGTGGGACTTGGAACTATGAGGATTCTTGACGCTATTAAAGAAACTAAAATAAACACGAGATTTTATCAGGCTTCCACAAGTGAATTATACGGAAAAGTAGTGGAAACTCCGCAAACGGAAAAAACCCCTTTTTATCCAAGAAGCCCATATGCATGCGCAAAATTATATTCTTATTGGATTACGGTAAATTATAGAGAAAGCTACGATATATACGCTTGCAACGGGATATTATTTAATCATGAAAGTCCAAGAAGAGGCGAGACATTCGTAACCAAAAAGATTACTCATGCGATAGCGAGAATACTCAAAAAAGAACAAGATAAATTATATTTGGGAAATTTGGAGGCAAAGAGAGATTGGGGATACGCTAAAGATTATGTCGAGGCAATGTGGCTTATGCTTCAACAAGAAAATGCGGATGATTATGTTATAGCTACGGGAGAGACTCATTCGGTTAGAGAGTTTTTGGATGAGGCTTTTGGTTTAGTCGGTTTAGATTGGAAAAAATATGTCGAAATAGACCCTCAATATTATAGACCAGCTGAAGTCGATTTATTGCTTGGAGATTCCACTAAAGCGAGAGAAAAATTAGGCTGGAAACCGAAAACAAATTTTAAGGAGCTTGTAAAAATAATGCTTGAATACGATTTAAATAATCACGGACTTAGTTTGGAGAAAATCAATAAGGCTTGATATGGAATTAAAAAAGAATTTAATAGAATATTTGGTGTGGATAATTCCGTTTTGCGGGCTTAGAAATAAAATAAGAATAAACTCTATTTTTATTAAAGATTTGGGTTATAAAATCAATTATTTAAATTATAAAGATAAAATAAAAAATAAAAATACTTTTTTCGTGCGAAACGATTGGTCGGTAAACGAAAAAGAATTTAAATATAATTATTTTTACAATGTTATAAAAAATAATTATATTTCAGATTTGGAAATAAGTTA